>JBGUUS010000052.1:0-14475 GCA_045133675.1 Oscillospiraceae bacterium
CTGCACCCATTTTGATTGAGGGGTTGGTTAAGAGAAAGACGTTTATTCGCTGTAATCAACCCTCCCGTCAGCTTCGCTGACACCCTCCCTTACACAGGGAGGGATAATAATATTGCTTCTTTCGGTTTGGTTGGTAATTGCAAATTCGTGCTGCAAACCGCGGAACGTCGAGGACGCCGTTCCATACGGTTGTTGATTGGAAGTTTGTGTGTGAAGCCATTATCAGGCGGGTGGAAAAAATAAAAGCGCTCCGGAAAACCGGAGCGCTTTTGGCTGTTTTTAAAGATGAATCTGTGTTACCAAAGATCTTCTTACATTACGAGGGTGAAGATACGCAGAGCAAACAGAGCGAATACAACCCACATGATCGGGTGAATCTCTTTGAATTTGCCTTTGCATACTTTCAGAATAACCCAAGTCAGCATACCGAACATAATGCCGTTTGCGATCGAGTAGGTGAACGGCATCATGATGATTGCAACAAAGCCGCCGAGAACGTCAGCCATATCGCCCTCAAATTTCATCTTGAGAACGTTGGACATCATGAACATACCAACAACGATCAGAGCCGGTGCGGTTGCAAAGCTCGGGATAACGCTGAAGATCGGCCACAGGAAGATTGCGAGGATGAACATAACAGCGGTGGAAACAGCGGTAAGACCGGTGCGGCCGCCTTCTGCAACACCTGCAGAGGACTCAACGTAGCTCGTAACGGTGGTGGTACCGAGGCAAGCGCCGAGAGTGGTGCCGATAGCGTCAGCCATAAGAGCTGCGCCAGCGCGCGGGAGGTTGCCTTCTTCGTCGAGGAGGTCGCCTTTGGAAGCAACGCCGATGAGCGTGCCAACGGTGTCGAACAGGTCAACGAACAGGAATGCGAATACGATAACTGCGAACTGTGCAATGTTGTTGATCATGTAACCGAAGTCAAACTTGAATGCAACGTCGCCCAGAGCGCCGAAGTTCGGGAAGAAATCGGAGATGCCGGTGATAGCCGGGATCAGAGAGTAAACGCCAGCTTCCGGATTCGGAACGTACCAGCCGATAAGCTCAGCGCCGATACCGATTACCCAGGTAGCAAGGATGCCCCAGAGGATAGCACCTTTGACGTTATAATACAGCATAACGCCGATGATAACCAGGCCGATGAGAGCCAGAGCAACCTGCGGCGTAGCGATATCGCCAAGAGCAACGAGCGTGGAAGCGTCGTCTTTTGCGATGCCTGCGTTCTGGAAGCCGATGAAGGTGATGAACAGACCGATACCTGCGGTGATGCCGTATTTCAGGTTAGCCGGGATCTTGTTAACGAGAGTCTCACGGAATTTGAAAGCGGAGAGCAGGATGAAGATCAGACCTTCAACGAGGATAGCGGTGAGGCCGATCTGCCAAGCGTTCGGGTTGTCGCCCATTTCGCCGAGGCAGATGGTGTAAGCGAAGTATGCGTTCAGGCCCATGCCGGAAGCGAGAGCAACCGGATAGTTAGCGAAAAACGCCATGCAGAGCGTAGCAATAGCAGCGGAGAGAGCCGTTGCAAGGAATACGCCTTCTGCGTTCATGCCAGCAGCGCTGAGCATGGACGGGTTGACGGCAAGAATGTAAGCCATTGCGAGGAAGGTCGTGATACCGGCCATAATCTCGGTTTTGGTATTGGTGCCGTGCTCTTTGAGTTTAAAGAATTTTTCCAAAATGTCCACTCCTTTTAAAAGTGATCTCTAAAAACAGCGAAAGTCGGTTGCAACCGCAAACAGACTTTATCAACTGTAATCATAGCATACACTGTCGCTTTTTGCAACAATTTGTTCATATTAACCGGTCGAAAAAATATGGAAGCAAAAAAGAGAGGGCTCGCATGAATACGAGTCCTCTCCCGGTTTTGCGTTATATTCCCTTTCGCCTGCAGCCGGCATATCAGACAGCATACGCTTATGCGTTTCTGACCTCGACCTTGCATTCGCCATCCCATTTGTTCTCGTCGAAAATGATCTCGCCGATGGAATCCGCGGTGACGGAGCCTTTGTACGGGTTTTTGACGCTGTCGATATGGCCGTTTACGGTTGCCGTTACCTCACTGTTTTCAAACGCGAGGTCGGTTCCCTCCATTTCGCAGTCTTCCAGAATGAGGTTTTTGGCATAGCAGAGCGGCTGGGTGCCGATCAGCTTGCAGCGCACAAACTTCACATTTTCGGAGTACCACGCGAGGTATTCGCCTTTTACGACGCTGTCATAAACCGTGACGTTTTTCGCGTGCCAGAAGGCGTCCTTCGTGTTGAGCACGGAATTGCGGATCACGACGTTTTCGACATACTGGAACGAGTATTTTCCGTTTAAAGTGAAGCCGTCAAGCTCCATGCCTTTCGTCATCAAAAACGGATATTCGGCGGTCAGCTCGCAGTTTTTGAGCGAGAGATTCTTATTCATCCAGCCGAATTCGGTGGAAACGATATTGCAGTTTTCGAGTGCTACGTTTTCGCACTCGCGAACCGCTTTGATTCCGCCGAGGCTGCTGTCTTTGATCACGATGTTTTTATCGTACCAGAGCGCGGCGCGGCAGGTTTCGGTCATACGGATATTTTCGATCAAGGCGCCTTCCGTATGCCAAAACGGATAACGGAGGAGAAAATCGCAGTTTTTTACGGTGATATCGCGGCTTTCTTTCAGCGCGGATTCGCCGTCCGCCGGGCCTTCAAAGCGGCAGTTTTCCACAACCGCATTGCGGATGGCATAAAGTGCGCGTTCCTCATCCAAAATCAGATTGCTGTAACAATTCAATTCTCTTCGTCCCTTCAAATGTGACAGTGCGTTTGCTTACAGGTCTTTCGGTGTGCCGTCCGGGTTGAATAGCGGCAGATATTCGAGATACTGGATATCGTCGCGGTATTTTGCGTCGCCTTCTGCAAGGATCGCCATACGGCCGGCAACGATGCCGCCGGACTGTTTGACGAGTTTTTCAACGGCGCGCAGGCTCTCGCCGGTGCTGATAACGTCGTCGATGATGAGAACGCGTTTGCCTTTCATCAACTCAACGTCCTCGCTGTCGATATAGAGCATCTGTTTTTTCGCGGTGGTGATCGAAGTAACCTCGGTGGAAACAACGTCTTTCATATAGAGCTTCGGTGCTTTGCGCGCGATCAGGTATTTGTTGACACCGGCCTGGCGAGCCATTTCGTAAACCAGCGGAATGCCCTTGGACTCTGCGGTGATCATGATGTCGTGCTCCGGTGCGATTTTAAGCAGGTCGCGTGCGGAATTGACGGTGAGTTCAACGTCACCGAAGATGACGAATGCGCCGATATAGAGCTCGTCCGAAACTTTGCAGAGCGGAAGCTGGCGGGTTAAGCCGGCAACTTTCATTTCATAAAACTGATCCATGATATTACCTCCGTACATTTGCGCCCATTCGGGCATTATTACTATTATTATAGCATATCCGCAGGAATTTGCAACCGTCGGCCCGGCAAAAGAAAAGAGAGACGCTTCAAAAAGAGGCGTCTCTCTTTCATGATTGATTACATTTCAACTTCAACTTCGCCGGTGAAGACGGTGTGTGCGTCGCCGGTCATGGTGACGGTGTCGTCGGTGTAGTTGATGTTCAGTTCGCCGCCTGCAAGCTGAACCGTGATGTCGGTTCCTTTCTCGCAGTAGCCGTTGAGAACAGCCGCAACAGCCGATGCGCAAGCGCCGGTGCCGCAAGCGAGCGTCTCGCCGCTGCCGCGCTCCCAAACGCGCATCCGGATGGTCTGTCTGTCGATGATGCGGACAAACTCGGTGTTGACGTGCTGCGGGAACAGCGAGTTCATCTCGAACTGACGGCCGACCGTCTCAAGATCGAGCGAATCAACGTCGTCGCAGAAGACAACGCAGTGCGGGTTGCCCATGGATACGCAGGTGATGCGGTAATCCTTGCCGCCGATGCGTACCGGGTAATCGATAACGGATTTGCCCGGGATCTTAACCGGGATCTTGTCCGGAACGAGCTCTGCTTTGTCCATATCAACGCATACGGAGTAAACTTTGCCGTTTCTTGCGTTAACGGTGAGGCGTTTGATGCCTGCAAGCGTCTCGATCGCGAACGACTCGGTGTTTACAAGGCGGTTGTCGTAGAGATATTTTGCAACACAGCGGATGCCGTTGCCGCACATCTTGCCTTCGCTGCCGTCGAGGTTGAATACGCGCATTTTTGCGGCTGCAACGTCGGAATGGCAAATCAGGATGATGCCGTCGCCGCCGATGCCGTAGTGACGGTCAGCGAGCCGAACTGCGAGCTCATCCGGGTTGGAGATCTCTTCCTGCATGCAGTTGATATAGATATAGTCGTTGCCGCAGCCCTGCATCTTCGTGAATTTGATCGTCTGAACTGCGTCTTTCGATTTTTCACGGCGGGTATGCATATGGTTGATGTCAACGAGCTCGGTGTTGAACTCGGTCCAGCGGCTCTTGAGGCTCTCTGCCAGTGCAGCAGCGGTGTCGAGAGAAGTCAGGCACGGGATGCCAAGCTCAACAGCGCGGCGGCGCAGTTTAACGGAGTCACGAGCCGGGAGACGGCCTTTTGCGGAGGTGGAGATGATATAGCTGATCTTGCCGCTTTCGAGCAGAGTCTTCGTATTATCGGAGGACTCGTGGATCTTCTTGACGGCGTGAACCGGCAGACCGGCAGCGCGCAGGGTTTCTGCGGTGCCTTCGGTGGAATAAAGCGTGAAGCCGAGGTCGGCATATTTGCGGGCAATGCCTGCGATCTCGCCTTTATCGGAATCGCGGACGGTGACGAGAACGCCGCCTTCCACTTTCATGTTATAGCCGGCAGCAACAAGGCCTTTGTAAATCGCTTCGTCGAGAGAACGGCCGATGCCGAGAACCTCGCCGGTGGATTTCATTTCCGGGCCAAGCTGAACGTCAACGTCGGTGAGTTTCTCGAAGGAGAATACCGGAACTTTGACGCAGATATACGGCGGAACCGGATACAGGCCGGTGCCATAGCCCATATCCTCGAGTTTTTCGCCGAGCATTGCGCGGACAGCCAGATCGACCATCGGAACGCCGGTTACTTTACTGATATACGGGATCGTACGGGACGAACGCGGGTTAACCTCGATAACGTAGATCTCGCCTTCGTGCATAACGTACTGGATGTTGACAAGGCCTTTGGTGTCGAGCGCGAGAGCAAGCAGCTTCGTGTACTCGAGCAGGCGGTTTTTCTGTGCAGCGGTGAGGTTCCATGCCGGATAAACCGCGATGGAGTCGCCGGAGTGAACGCCTGCGCGCTCGATGTGCTCCATAACGCCCGGGATCAGAACGTCTTTGCCGTCGCAGATCGCATCGACCTCAAGCTCGGTGCCCATGAGGTATTTATCGATGAGAACCGGGTTTTCGATATCGTGCGAGAGGATGATCTTCATATACTCGTGGATATCCGCGTCGCTGAACGCGATGATCATGTTCTGACCGCCGAGAACGTAGGACGGACGCATCAGAACCGGATAGCCGAGGTCGTTTGCCGCTTTGAGCGCTTCTTCCGTGGTCATAACGGACTGGCCCTGCGGACGTTTGATGCCGAGGCGCTCGAGCAGTGCGTCAAAGCGCTCGCGGTCTTCTGCGAGGTCGATTGCATCGCCGGAGGTACCGAGGATGCGGACACCCGCTTTTTCGAGATGCTTGGTCAGTTTGATTGCGGTCTGACCGCCGAATGCAACAACTGCGCCGTACGGCTGCTCAGCTTCGATAACGTGCATAACGTCTTCCGGCGTGAGCGGCTCGAAGTAGAGGCGGTCTGCGGTATTGAAGTCGGTGGAGACGGTCTCCGGGTTGTTGTTGATGATAACAACGTCGAAGCCGGCTTTTTTGAGCGCCCATACACAGTGTACGGAAGCATAGTCGAACTCAATGCCCTGACCGATGCGGATCGGACCGGAACCGAATACGATAACCGTTTTGCGGTCGGATTTTTTCGCTTTGATGAATGCGCTTGCCTCGTCGTCTTCATCGAAGGATGCGTAGAAGTACGGGGTCTGTGCATCGAACTCAGCGCCGCAGGTGTCTACCATCTTGTAGCCTGCGTGGAGTTTCAGCGGCATTTCCTGTTTCGTGATGCGTTTGAGCGTGGAATCGAGGAAGCCGTTTTTCTTTGCTTCGAGATAGAGCTCGCCGGTGAGCGTCTCGGTCTCGAGGCGGCGCTGGAGTTTTACGAGGTTTTCGAGCTTTTTCAAAAACCACATATCGATCATGGTGATCTCGTGGATGCGCTCGCAGGAGATGCCGCGTTTGATTGCTTCAAATACAACAAACAGGCGCTCGTCGTCGCAGTTATAGAGCTTGCCGTCGATCTCAGCGTCGGTGAACTCCGCGAGTTTCGGCATATTGAGCGTATCGAGCGAGAGCTCCGCACCGCGGACAGCTTTCATGATCGCTTCTTCAAAGCTCTGACCGATGGACATAACCTCACCGGTTGCTTTCATCTGCGTACCGAGGGTACGTTTTGCGTATACGAATTTATCGAACGGCCATTTCGGAACCTTTGCAACGATGTAGTCGATGGTCGGCTCAAAACAAGCGTAGGTTTTGCCGGTAACGGCGTTCTGGATCTCATCGAGCGTAAAGCCGATTGCGATCTTGGAGGCAACCTTTGCGATCGGGTAACCGGTTGCTTTGGAAGCAAGCGCGGAGGAACGGGATACGCGCGGGTTAACCTCGATAACGGCGTATTCAAAGCTGGTCGGATGGAGCGCGAACTGGCAGTTGCAGCCGCCTTCAACGCCGAGTGCCGTTACGATATTGAGAGCCGCATTGCGCAGCATGGAGTATTCTTTGCTCGAAAGCGTTACAGCCGGAGCAACAACGATGGAGTCGCCGGTGTGAACGCCGACCGGGTCGAAGTTTTCCATCGAGCAGATGGTGATCGCGTTTCCTGCGGAGTCACGCATAACCTCGAACTCGATCTCTTTCCAACCGGAAACGCAGCGCTCGATGAGAACCTGGGTGATCGGCGAAAGGCGCAGACCTGCCGAACCGATCTCGATGAGCTGTGCGCGGTCGTATGCGATACCGCCGCCGGTACCGCCGAGGGTGAATGCCGGACGAACGATAACCGGATAGCCGACTTTTTCAGCGAAGTCAACGGCGGTTTCGATCTCATTTGCGATAACGGACGGGATAACCGGCTCGTTGATCGCCTGCATGGTCTCTTTGAAGATCAGGCGGTCCTCTGCTTTATCGATGGTCTCCGGATTTGCGCCGAGCAGACGGACGTTATGCTCCGCGAGGAAGCCTTCTTTTGCAAGCTGCATCGAAAGCGTAAGGCCGGTCTGACCGCCCAGAGTGGACAGAAGGCTGTCCGGTTTTTCTTTTTCAATGATACGTTTAACGGTGTCGAGAGTCAGCGGCTCGATATAGATCTCATCCGCCATTGCACCGTCGGTCATGATGGTAGCCGGGTTGGAGTTGACGAGAACGACCTCGAGGCCCTCCTCCTTCAGCGCGCGGCAGGCCTGCGTGCCTGCATAGTCGAATTCAACGGCCTGTCCGATAACGATCGGGCCGGAACCGATGACGAGAACTTTCTTTATGTCTTTATTCAGCGGCATACTGTTTCTCCTTCTCTATTCGGTGGGATTGCGGATGGATTTCAGTTCATGAGGTTGACAAAGCGGCTGTATACGTCCAGACCGAACGCTTTCGGGTTGAACTGGATGGACATTGCCGGTTTGCCGGTGTATACAAGACCTTCGTTGGTGAGGTCGTTGACATTCGTGAAGCTCGGCTGTGCGTTTTCCGGAAGGGTTTCCAGAACATAGCCGTGGTACTGGCTCGTGATGTGAACCTTTCCGGTTTCCTGATCTTTTACCGGCTGGTTCGCGCCGCGGTGGCCGTACTGCATTTTAACGGAGGATGCACCCTGCGAGAGTGCGAGGATCAGATGGCCAAGGCCGATGCCGAACATCGGAACGCCCGCGTCAAATACCTTTTTGACCTCTGCGATAACGCCGGCGTTTTCTGCCGGGTCGCCCGGGCCGTCGGAGAGAACGACACCGTCAACGCCGAGAGCGAGGAGCTCTTCTGCAGTGATAGCAGCCGGAACGCGGATCACGTTGAGCGAGAGCGCATTGAGGTCGGCGATCAGGCTGTTTTTCGCGCCGAGATCCCATACCGCAACGGTTTTCTTTGCACCTTCAACCTTATACTCCGCTTTTTCTGCACAGGTAACGGCTTTAACCGGCTCTTCGATGCGGAAAGCCTTGAGCTCTTCGCACAGCGCGGTGAGATCCTCCGGAAGCTCGGTGGTGATGCGTGCGTTCATGACGCCGTTTTCACGGATGAGTTTCGTGAGCTTACGGGTATCGATGCCGTACATGCCGACGACGTTTTTAGATTTTAAAAAAGCGTCAAGATCACCCTCACAACGGAAGTTGGACGGATCATGACACCATTCTCTGACAATATAAGCACGTACTTTCGGCGAATCGGACTCAAAATCAGCGGCAATAACACCGTAGTTGCCGATCAGCGGGAACGTCTGAAGAACGATCTGACCATAAAAAGTCGGATCGGTAAGGGTTTCAAGATAACCGGACATTGCGGTGGAAAATACGACCTCACCGGTAGTCTCTGCGCAAGCGCCGAACGATTTACCGGTAAAAACAGTGCCGTTTTCCAATACTAAATAGATAGACTGCTCCATAGTATCCTCCTGTAATGATTTACTTTGGCTGTATCAAAGCAGGTTGACTTTTGGGCACACTTTGCCCCATAGCCTTCAAGATATTATACATCATTTTGCGGCATTTTTCATCTTTTTTTTGCATGGCAATATAACGAAATTCGCGGGAGATTTTTGTGCATTTTTGTGAAGCGGTAAAAAAGTGATGGCTTGTTTTGTGAAAAGGCGCGCAGATACGGCGCCATTGTTCCCCAAAAAGGGTGAAATATACGGGTGGATGGACGGTGTGGTGCAGGAATTGTAAAGTTCGGTGCGAATTTTTATGGAACCTTCCAGTGCGCACCGCTTCCATCTCTGCGCGCACCTTCACCTTTCCGCAATCTTCTTCCGTGCTCCCACTCGCTCATGCCGCGAGGGCACCTACTTTCTCCCGAAGAGAAAGTAGGCAAAGATTCGCATAAGAGGAACGCGCTCACGCGGCGCTGGTTCCTCTTATACGACTCACTTCGTTCGCATGCACGTGTTCGGCTTTGCCAATCAGGCTTCGCATATGCTCGCCTTCTTGGAGCCTCACCAGCGTATCTCTTCCCGCCTTGTTCCGCTAACGAAAAAAGTGCAAACTTGATAGTCAGTGCGGTCCACTCAGCGTGCACGGCTTAAATGATTCGGGACACATATCCTCTCTCGAACGGTGCACAGCACAGATTTGCTCTGGTTTGGTTGTGTGTGTCGATACTCTCTACCACCGCATAGCGAGTGGGTTGTCGTGGCGATCCCTCAGTCAACTTCGTTGACAGCTCCCTTTACGCAAGGGAGCCTGGGTTTGTGCGATTGTTTTGGTGAGTGCAGAATTGAAAATCTGTGCGATCCTTGTTTTCGGGAAGGTGGCACGAACGAAGTGAGTGACGGGTGAGGACGATTCCAAATTCGATCCGAAAGCGGATTGCAAACTGCTTCATATAGAGGTATAATATTAACTGGATTATAACGCGTGCAAAAAGCGCGCATCGAATACAAGGAGGAAACCGTATGGTACGTGATCCGAAACTGTTTTTTGAACAGCTCAAAGCAAAACGCGTCGGCGTGGTCGGTCTTGGCGTCAGCCACTTTGAACTCATCCGCCTGATGCTCAAAAAAGGCATTTCCGTCACCGTTTTGGAAAAGCGCAGTATGGAGGCGCTCGGCGAACAGGGCGAAATTCTCAAAAACGAGGGTGCAAAATTCATCCTCGGCGAAAACCACCTCGATGCGCTCACCGAATTTGACCTCATTTTCCGCACGCCGGGTATGTATTTTCTCTCCGATGCGCTCAACAAGGCGCGCGCGGCCGGCGTTCAGGTCGTAAGCGAGATGGAAGTGTTCTTCGACCTCTGCCCGTGCCGGATGTTCTCGCTGACCGGTTCGGACGGCAAGACCACGACCTCCACGCTCATCAGCGAATTTTTTAAAGCCGACGGCAGAAAAGTATGGCTGGGCGGCAACATCGGTAAAGCGCTTTTGCCGGAGATCGAGAACATTTCTCCGGACGATATCTGCGTGGTTGAGCTTTCGAGCTTCCAGCTGATTTCCATGCGCCAGTCGCCGGACGTTGCGGTGATCACGAACGTTGCGCCGAACCATCTCGACGTACACCGCGATATGCAGGAGTATATCGACGCAAAGAAAAACCTCATTACGCACCAAAACGGCATGTCCCGCACGGTTTTGAACTGGGAAAACGACATCACCCGCGAGGAGATGGCGCCGCTTGTACGCGGCGAGCTGAGCTGGTTCTCGTTAAAACAGCCGGTATCCCACGGCGCATTTTTGCGCGAAGATGGTATGCTCTGCCGCGTTGACCGCGGCACGGTGACGCCGATCGTTCACAAAGACGAGATCCGCATCCCGGGTATGCATAACGTCGATAACTTCCTCACCGCGATTGCCGCAGTGAAAAACGAAGTGAGCGACGAAAGCATCGTAAAGGTTGCAAAGGAATTCGGCGGCGTGGAACACCGCATCGAGTTCGTACGCGAGCTCGACGGCGTGCGCTATTATAACGACTCGATCGCATCGAGCCCGACCAGAACGATTGCAGGACTCTATGCATTCGACAAAAAGATCATCGTGATCGCCGGCGGCTACGACAAAAAGATCCCGTATGCACCGCTTGCTCCGGTTCTCTGCGAGCGCGCAAAAGCGGTCGTTTTGCTGGGTGCAACCGGTCCGAAGATCGAGGAAGCGCTGCTTGCCTGTGATCAATTTGCCGAAAGCGGCCTTGTTATCCTGCATGCAAAAACGCTGGAAGAAGCGGTTGATACAGCGCGCGCATTCGCGAAAGAAGGCGACGTGATCTCGCTTTCTCCGGCGAGCGCAAGCTTTGACTTATACAGAAACTTTGAAGAGCGCGGACGTCACTTCAAAAACACCGTCCACGCGCTGAAATAACGAAAAGAGGAAAACGGAATGGAACAGATGGTAAACTGGCTTCGCGCAATGTGTGAAGCGCCGGGCGTTTCGGGTCTTGAACACAACGCCGCAAAAGAGGCAGAGGCGCTTCTTTGCGCGTATATCCCGGATGCAAAGGCAAACGCACTCGGCAATGTGACGGGTGTTAAAAAATCGGCGAAGGCAAACGCAAAAACGATCCTGCTGGACGCACATATCGACGAGATCGGCATGATCGTTACGAATATCGACGACAAAGGCTTCATCCGCGTTTCAAACTGCGGCGGCGTTGACCGCCGTCTGCTGCAGGCGCAGGTTGTAACCGTTCACGGCAAGCGCGATCTGTTCGGTCTTGTCGGATCGAAACCGCCGCACCTGCTCACCCCGGAGGAGGCAAAAAAGGTCGGCAAGATCGAGGATCTCTTTATCGACGTCGGCATGACGAAGGAAGAGGTGGAAGCGATCGTATCGCTCGGCGACCGCATCACGATGGAATCGCCGATCACGCTGATGAAAAACAACCTTGTCTGCGGCAAAGCGCTCGACGACCGCGCAGGCTGTGCGGCGATCCTCTGGGCACTCGAGCTGTTAAAGGACGAGGACCCGGGCATCAACATTGCGGTGCAGTTTTCGGCAAAAGAAGAAGTTGGCGGATACGGCGCGCAGATCGGCGCATATACGGCGGACGCGGACTATGCGATCGCGGTTGACGTCGGCTTTGCAAAAACGCCGGACGCCGATCCGGCAAAATGCGGCGAGCTCGGCAAAGGCGCGATGATCGGCTATTCGGCTCTGCTCGACAAAAAATTCTGCGATACGCTTATCTTTCTCGCAAAAGAGAACGGAATCCCGTATCAGTATGACGTTATGGGCGGAAGAAGCACCGGCACGAACGCAGACAGCATCTTCAACTCGAAATGCGGCGTTCGCACAGCTCTTATCTCGATCCCGCAGAGATATATGCACACCCCGGTCGAAGTGGTTTCGATCGACGACTTGAAGGCGGTCGGCGCGCTGATCGCCGCTGCAATCAGAAAGGCAGGTACGGACAATGTTTGATTTTGAACTGCTCAAAGAGCTCTGCCTGCTGGACGGCACCTCCGGCAGAGAGGACGCGGTACGCGTATACATCGAAGAAAAGATCAAGGATCTCGCGGACGAGATCCACACCGATAACCTCGGCAGCCTGATCGCCTTCAAAAAAGGCAGAAAACAGCCGAAAAACCGCGTTTTGTTCGACGCACACACCGATGAAGTCGGCTTTATCATCACCGGCATCACCGACGACGGCTTTTTGCGCTTTGCAACCGTCGGCGGCATCAACCCGCGCGTTATCCTCGGCAGAAAAGTGACCGTCGGCGACAAAAAGGTGATCGGCGTGATCGGCACGAAGGCGATCCACCAGCTCTCCGCCGACGAGCGCGAGCAGGCACCGGAGATCGACAAGCTTCTCATTGATATCGGCGCAAACTCGAAGGAAGAAGCGCTCGAGGACGTAAACTACGGCGACAGCGCATATTTCATCGGCGACTGGCGCGAGTTCGGTTCTTCCTCCATTGCGGCAAAAGCGATCGACGACCGCGCAGGCTGTGCGGCGCTCATCTGCTTGATGCGCGAAGAGCTCGAATATGACACGTGGTTTTCTTTCTCCACCCAGGAGGAGGTAGGCGGAAACGGCGCGATGACCGCGGCGTTTTACGTGGAGCCGGATATCGCGGTTGCGGTGGAATCGACCGCCTGCGGCGATGTTGCGGACGTAACCGGCGATGCGCGCGTCAATATCTACGGCGGCGGCGCGGTTGTCTCCTTTATGGATAACGGCACGATCTACGACAAAGGTCTTTATGACCACGCGTTCGCGGTTGCGAAAGAGCGCGGCATTGCGTGCCAGACGAAAACGAAGATCGCGGGCGGCAACAACGCAAAGGTTCTGCACACCACGAAAGGCGGCGTGCGCGTTGCGGCGGTTTCCGTTCCGGGCAAATACATCCACTCGCCGTATAACGTATCGGACAAACGCGATATCGAAGCGGTTTATGAAATGGTGAAGGCGCTCGCCGACACCTGCGGCGATCTGTGATCACGCTCGCTTCACCCGAGCGGGTGATTGCGGTTTTAAGCGGCATCGAAAACGTGTTTGCGTATCGCGTGCGCGCGATGGCGCGGTATCTTTCCGACCGGGAGACGGTTCGGTTTTATACAAACGGTATAAACTGCGCGTTATATAACGAAAACGGCAACGCGGTTATCTACGCATCGGAGAAAATGACGCAAAACGAGCTGGAAGAACTCACCGACCTGCTCAAAGTTACCGCTTCGGATATTCGGTGCAGCATCCCGCTTGATCTGCCGGGATATGCGCACACGTGCGGCAGCATCTGCGAAGGCGCGGCATCACCGGCTTTCTGCGAGACGGCCGAACCGGCGCTCAGACGCGCCGCCGAGATATGGAAGGCGGTTTTTCCGGAGGCGTTTTCGGGCGAAGCCGGCATGGTGCGCTATGCGGACATCTCGCTTTGGATCCGGCGCGGTATGGCGCAGGCTTTTTCAGCGGAGAACGGTGCGGCGCTCGTGTTCTGCGAAGAAGACGGCACGGCGGTGATCGATCAGCTCGGCGTTTTAACACACGCGCGGCGAAAAGGCGAGGCGATGCGGCTTCTTTCGCACATTGCGGCGGTCTTGCCGTGCGAACGGCTTTTGTTCGAGAGCAAGAACGAGGCAAGCGACCGGTTTTATGCAAAAAACGGGTTTATGAAAACGGGAATGTGGTGGAGGTATACGACGGTTTCTGCGTAAACGACCTCATCCGACCTCATCCGTCGACTTCGTCGACACCTTCCCCAATGGGGAAGGCTTGCGGTGGTCTCTGCGTTTCTTTAAATTTTCCGATAATCGAAATTTGCGATACAAACCGCGGGCGGCCGATGACCGCCCCTACGATGTTGATCGGCGGATTCGTGCGCACCAAAACAAACGCACAGACCCAACCTCCCTTGAAAAGGGAGGGGGACCGCCGAATGGCGGTGGTGGGATAAAACGGTTTACGCACAAATTTCCTGCTTCATCGACCTCTTCCGTCACTCACTTCGTTCGTGCCACCTTCCCCAAAGGGGAAGGCAAGAGTTTCTGCGTGTCTTTCGGCTCGCGCGGAAATGCAAATTCGCGTTAAATAAACATACAAACCGATGACGGAAGAGGACGGTTCACGCACCATATTCGGTTTTAATTTCACACAACAACAGGAGAAAAATACAATGTTGGAACAGATCATGCAGCTGGACAGCAATCTGGCTGAAAAAAGCAGAGCCGCTGAGGCAAGATGTGCCGAGGCGTTCGCCCGTATGGACGAAATCTGCGCTTATAACGAGGCAAAGGTGATGAAAGCCTTTGCCGACTGCCGTGTC
>JBGUUS010000053.1:0-11943 GCA_045133675.1 Oscillospiraceae bacterium
CGGATTCGGCGAGGAACTGACTTATAACCATTAAGCGGAAAGCTTAATATAAAAAGGAGGAGTACAAATGATAGTTCGTAGAGTACGGGTTGACGAACTCAAGCGCTGCAGCGAAGTTATGAGCCTGGCGTTTGAATTTCCAAACCGCGAACAGCGCACCAGCGAAGAAATCGCAAAAGAGGTGTTGGAAAATCCGAAGGGCCGCTTCCAGCGTTATTACGATTACAAATGGGCGGCTTTTGAAGATGATGACAAAACGATGATGGGCTTTATCTGCACCATTCCGTATGTCGTAAACTTTGACGGCAGCATCTGCAAAATGAACGGTATCGGCGGCGTTTCGACTCTGCCGCATTATCGCCGCACCGGTTCGATCCGCGGCTGCTTCGAAAAGAGCCTGCCGTGGATGTATGAAGAAGGTTTTGCTTTTTCGTATCTCTATCCGTTCTCTTCGGAGTTCTACCGTAAATTCGGTTATGAGCTTTGCGGCGAACAGATCGCATACGAGGTGAATCTGCAGGCGTACAAACGTTTTCCGATCGGCGGAAAATGCGTTCTTGCAGAAGGCGATGCCTGCTTTGAGGATATCAAGAAAGTATACGGTGATTTTGCGCGCGGCATGAACATGATGTGCGTTCGCGAAGATGAGGATTATCCGTGGGCAAGAGAGCTGAACCCGGCAAGAGACTGCATCTATACGTACGTTTACTATAATGATGCAGGTGAAGCAAAAGGCGTTATGACATTTGATAAAACGCGCGAAAACGGTTCGTTCTATGCAAAAATGAACTGTAAACAGTTCCTGTTCTCCGATATGGAAGGCTTTAAAGGTCTGATGAATCACGCATTGAGCTTTATTGCATATTACAGCCACATCTGCTTCCGTCTGCCGGTACATATGGATGCGCTGAGCGCGATTGCAGAATGGCCGAAACTGCCGTATGCACGCACGATTGCACACGTCGGTATGAACCGCGTTGTCAACGTACAGATGGTCCTTGAAATGGCAAAATACAAAGGCAGCGGCAAGGTTTGCATGAAGATCACCGACGAACAGATCGAGCAGAACAACGGCCTGTTCACGGTTGTATTTGAAAACGGCAAAGCGACCTCCGTTGAAAAAGGCGGCGAAGCGGCTGACATCGAACTGACGATTCAGGATTTCTCGCGCCTCATTACCGGCTCGCACGACCTCAGCCAGGCGGCTTGGCTGTTTGGAACGAAGATTCTGAATCCGGAGAACGAAGCGTTGAACGGTGTATTTTACCGCAAACCGATTTTTATCATCGACTCGTTCTAAAAACTCTTGCTTTTTCACCCCTTGCATTGTATACTTAGAGTAAGTAAATACGGTTTACTAACCGTTTATAAAGGAGAATGTGTAACATGAATGTTTATGGCGTAAATGTTGACATCAAAAATGTACCGGAACTTGACCCGACTTTCGTTCCGCTGCATGTCTTCAATCGCGAATTCCTCAAAACTGCTAAAAAACCGATCGCGGTTGCAGTTGAGAGAACCGGCGGCCTGATCTCGGTATATGATACTTTTATCCACGGTACCGAAGAAATGGCAGCAGCAGACAACTACTACGTTGACCGTCTCGTTAAATTCCTGCTTTGGGGTTACGGCGGATTCCGCGTATACATCTGCGGCGATGAAAAAGTTTACAACTACGTTGCTGAAACCTACAGCCCGAACGGTGCTCGCGCATTCGACTACGACTTCATGAAACAGGTTTATGAGCGTGAATTCGAAGTTGTTAACGTTCCGAACCTCGAGGACAAACCGGCTGTTAACGAGAAATCCAAAGCAATCGGCAAACACCTCGACGGCAAACGCATCGGCTTTGATGCAGGCGGATCTGACCGCAAAGTTTCTGCAGTTGTTAACGGCGAACCGATCTTCAGTGAAGAGACTGTTTGGCTGCCGAAAGTTAACAGCGATCCGGACTACCACTTTGAAGGCATCCTGCACTCCATGAAAATGGCAGTTGAGCAGATGGGCGGCGACGTTGACGCTATCGGCGTAAGCTCCGCTGGTATCTACATCGACAACCGTACCATGGTTGCATCCCTGTTCCTCAAAGTTCCGAAAGATCTGTTCGAAGCTAAAGTTAAAAACATCTATCTGCGTGCAGCAGAAGAGATCGGCAAAATGGTTGGCCATCCGGTTCCGATCGAAGTTGTTAACGACGGTGACGTTACCGCTCTTGCAGGCGCAATGAACCTGAACGACGTTAACGTTCTCGGTATCGCTATGGGTACCTCCGAGGCTGTTGGCTACGTTGATAAAGACGGCAACATCACCGGTTGGCTCAACGAGTTCGCTTTCGCACCGGTTGACGCTCAGCCGGACGCTATGGAAGACGAATGGTCCGGCGACATCGGCTGCGGTGTTAAATACTTCTCGCAGGACGGCGTTATCAAACTGGCTAAACCGGCTGGCATCGAGCTCGACGAAAATGCTACTCCGGCTGAGAAACTGAAGGTTGTTCAGGGTCTCATGGCTAACGATGATCCGCGTGCGATCAAAGTTTACGAGTCCATCGGCGTATACCTGGGCCACACCCTCGCTCTGTATGCTGACTTCTACGAGATCCGCCACTGCCTGCTGCTCGGCCGTGTAATGTCCGGCAAAGGCGGCGACCTGATCCTCAAAGTTGCAAAAGAAGTTCTCGCTTCTGAATATCCGGAGATCACTATGAACGCACAGACTCCGGACGAGAAGATGAAACGTGTAGGCCAGTCTGTTGCTGCAGCTTCCCTGCCGGAAATCATCAAATAAGATTTCGTTCTGACTGTAAAAAGCCCGATGGCCAAGCCATCGGGCTTTTTAACAAATATAGGAGTATATCAAATGAAAAAAGTATTGCTGCTTGGTGATTCCATCCGTCTCGGATATCAGGAAATCGTAAAAGAACTGCTGAAAGAGGAATATGAAGTTGTTTTTCCGGAGGATAACGGCCGGTTTGCTGCATATACGCTTTGGCAGGTGAATCAGATGTTCCGTGAACACCCGGATATTGCGCTTGTCCATTGGAATAACGGTTATTGGGATCTGAATCCCGAAGCACCAATGAATGTGCCGGTACATCCGATCGAAGAATACGCACATTTTTTGCGCCGTATTGCTCTGTTTGTTCGTTCGCAGGGTGCAGAAGTGATTTTTGCAACAACGACACCGATCCTCGAAAAAGAGAAGGTGGATGTACTCACCGGATTTGAAGCGGATATTACATATGACAATGCATACGTCGCTTCGTATAACGATGCGGCAAAAGCTGTGATGGAAGAGCTCGGTATTGAAGTGAATGATCTGTTTGCACTTTGCTTGGAAGATGCGCGCTTCTATAAGTGTGACGATCTTCTGCATCTGACAGAAGAGGGTTCACGCAAATGTGCCGAAGCAATTGCGCAAAAAGTACGCGCAGCACTTGAAAAATAACATCATCCTTCAAAATCTTCAATGATCTTTTGCAGCGATGCTTCATCCGGGATATAAATTCCTTCTTTTAAATCTGACTGGTCGCGATCCGGCAGGAGGTTGAGCGGCGTTTTGAGCGTATAGATCGATTCGCCGCTTTCGCGGTAGACGAGAATCCGGTTCCCGGAGGCTTTCATATAAAAGGGAAGCTCATCGGCTGTCTGCAAAGGTGATTGCGCCGGATCATCAACAATGAATGAAGCGGTGATCAAGGCGGCAACGATGCAGATGGCGAACAAACATATCGTCAATGTAATCCGATATTTTGATTGGGAAGAAGACATGGTGCATTCTCCTTTTCGTTTCTTAATCGCAGTATGGGACAATTTTCAGGGAATATTCATAGATATCGCGGTGGAAATGAGAAATTGGACTTAACAAACGGTTCGGTTTATGGTATAATATCAGCAATAATGTGTGGAAGAACGGCTTTTTGCCGTGTGCACATTTCATTCGCGCCAAAACCTGTGTATATCAATTTCTTTTGAGATAGACACTTTCTCCCGGATATCGGGAAGAGGAAGAAGGAGGTTCCATATGCCGGAGCGCAAAAAAGACAACAAATCGGTTTCCCGCGTTGTACGTGAGGGTAAACCGAGCAAACGCCGCAAAAAACAGTTGACCAAAGGTCAGCGTATCGCAAAAACCATTCTTGGTGCAATCGGAAAATTCCTGATGACCACCATCCTGGTTTTGACCATCACCGGTTGTATCGTCGGCACGGCTTTGACGATCTATATTCTGGATTATGTTGATTCCGAACCGGAGATCCGCCTCACGAGCGTCGGTATCACGAACTCGAGTATCGTTAACGCCGTGAATAAAGACGGTGAGTTGGAAACGGTTGCGAGCCTGAGCCGCGGTGAAAATAAGGAATGGATCAGCATTTCCGATATTCCGCAGGATCTGCAGGATGCTTTCGTTTATTTCGAGGACGAGCGTTTCTGGGAACACGAGGGCGTAGACTTTTACCGTTCGTTCGCAGCAGTTGTTAACGAGGTATTTGGTATCGGTGACCGCTTTGGCGGTTCGACCATTACGCAGCAGCTCATCAAAAACCTGAATGGCGATATTTATAACCGCAGCATTGAGGTTAAAATCAAAGAGATCATGCAGGCGATGAACCTCGAACGCTATCATACGAAGGATCAGATCCTGGAAGCGTACCTGAATATCATCGGCTTGCACTACAACACGATCGGCGTTCAGGCCGGTGCGCGTTACTATTTCGGCAAAGATGTTACGGATCTGTCGCTGGCAGAATGTGCTTCGCTTGCTGTTATCACGAAATCGCCGAAGAACTATAACCCGATTGATAATCCGGAAGCGAATAAAACCCGCCGCAATAACTGTCTGAAGAAAATGCTCGAATTTGAGCGCATCACACAGGAAGAGTACGATGCGGCTTGTGCAGAACCGGTTGTAACGGTTAAAACACCGTCTCTGGAAGATGATGAAGAGAAAGAGCCGGAGAAATCCGTTGGCGGTTGGTTCACCGACGCATTGACCGAGCAGGTTCTTGACGACCTGATGGAGCGCTATAACTATACAAAAGCTGCTGCTGAGGATCTGCTTTTCACCGGCGGTCTGACGATCAACTCCACAATGGAGATTGAGACGCAGCGCAAGATGGAAGAGCTCTTTGAAAATGATGCAAACTTTAAAGTAGGCAACCTTTCTGCTGAGGATATGCCGCAGGCTTCGATGGTTATTATGAACTATGACGGTGAGATCTGCGGATTGATTGGTGGCCGCGGAGAAAGAAAGGGCGCACGTCTGTTTAACCGTGCAACCGATGCAAACCGTGCATTCGGTTCTACGATCAAACCGCTCTCTATTTATTCGCTGGCGATCGAACAGGACTTGGTTACCTGGTCCACCGTTTTGATGGACGAACCGGTTATGAAGGTTGAAGATCCGGATACCGGTTGGCAGCGCGATTGGCCGCAGAACTACAGTCGCAGATATAACGGTCCGATGACGATCGAAGAAGCGGTCCGCATCTCGATCAACACCATCCCGGTTATGCTGTCCGTATCTCTTGAACCGGTTGCATCGTACGACTTCATGCGCTATCAGCTCGGCTTCGATTTTGAAACCCTGCCGGAAGGCGAGGCAACGTACGACGGTATGGCGCTTGGCGGTGCACCGTGTACGACACTTGAGCTTACTGCTGCATACCAGATCTTCGGCAACGGCGGCGAGTACATCGATCCGGTGCTCTACACCACGGTTACCGACCGCAACGGTAAAGTCATTCTCGATAACACTGACCGTAAAGCAACGCGCGTTATCTCCACGCAGACTTCTACGATCATGAACCGTCTGCTCCGTGTCGTTGTAACCAGCGGTACCGGTACACAGGCGAACTCCGGTAAATGGGAGGTTGTCGGCAAATCCGGTACGTCCAACAACAACAAGGACGTCGCGTTTGCAGGTCTGACTCCGTATTACGTTGCAGCAATCCGTTACGGCTATGACCAGGATAAGGATGACGAAGGCAATGAGCTTCGCATTCCGTCTTCCATTGGCCGTCACGATATCGCAATGTGGAAAAAGGTTATGGAATCCGTACAGGAAGGCAAACCGAACGCAACCTTCCAGCTCAACTGGAACGGTGTATCGGGTGCACAGTACTGTAAAGCAACGGGTCTGCGCGCAGGCAGCCTTTGTGTTGAAAAAGGCTATGGCTACTACAAGAGCTCGAATATGCCGGATGTCTGCACCTACTGCGACGGCACGAAACCTGAGAAAAAAGACTGATATAACGAAAAATGCGAAGCCGTTCGGCTTCGGATTTTTTATATGCCTTTCAAGAGAAATACCGGAATTGCCGGATCGTTTTTTCGGTTTAAGAACTGTCCCATCAAAACGGTGATCTTCCGCGAATCGAGCGAGGCGAGATATTCGAGCAGGGCATCTCTTTCGCCCGTTCCGTTGTTGCGGCCGTAGTAGATACAAAGGCTCATCACACCCGTCGGCTTCAAAAGTTCGAGTCCTTGTTCGATTGCCTGGATACTCGTTTCAGCATGAGTGAACACGTCGTGGTCACCGCCGGGCAGCCAACCGAAATTGAATACGATCACATCAACCGTACCGGCTTCGGCATATTGCCGCATATTGCTGTGGCTGTCGAGAATCACTTCGCCGATATCCGAAAGTCCTTCGCTTTCCAAAAGTGCACGCGTACTGTCGATGGCATCCTGCTGGATATCGAACGCGAGAACCCGTCCGGTTTCGCCGACGAGTTTACAGAGATACGCGGTGTCTTTGCCGCGACCAGCGGTTGCATCAATGCAGAAATCGCCGGGTTTTACGTGTGCGGCGAGGAATTGGTGTGAAATGGTGAGGGCATTGAAAGAAGGCATAGTTTCTCCTTATCAAAAATCCGCTTTGAATTTCAAAGCGGATTTTCTCGTTTTACTTTTTCTTTTTACCGAGCGATTTGATCGCGCGACGCGTGTTGCGAACGAATTTTTCGCCGTTTTCTGCGATAAAGAAGATCAGGCGGTTTGTGATGAGATCCATCTCGCCGGCAAATTCGGTGAGATCGCCGCCGAAACCTTTTTTAACAGCATAAAGACCGTAGAGTGGATGATCCTCCGGAACTTCTCCCGGAACACCCATCAGATCGTAGATTTCACAGCCTTTTTCGAGACCCCAGCGGATCTGCTCCATGCGCATCAGGAAGGTCGCTTTCTTCTCGCGGTGATTGTCGCTTGTACCGCTGTAAACGGACCAGACTTTGCCGGCGTAGTTGATAACGAGACTGCAGCAGCAGAGCTCACCTTCATACTCAAGGATGAACAGGCGAACGTGTTCCGGTGCGAATGCGTCGTAAATGCGGTAGAAGTATTCGAGCGGACGGTGTGCAAAGCCCTGACGGATTGAGGTCTGTTCAACGGTCTCATACAGAAGCGGAATATCGTCGCGTGTACCGAGTCGAACGGTAATACCGAATTTTGCGGCACGGCGAACATTTTTGCGCGTCTGTTTCTCAAATCCCATCATGATGTCGTCTTCGCTGCGGTCTTTGATATTCAGACGGAAAACAAAGTGCGGCTGAATGCCTTCGAAATCATTGAGGTTCGTGTTGATTTTAAAGCCCTGCTTTTTCATGATATCCGAGAAGAGCGTATCGGTGATCGAAACGTCCGGATCCATTTTGAATTCATAGCAGCGTTTTTTCTTGCAAAGTGCTTTCGCCTGTGCGATGAGATCTGCGATCGTTTCTTCATCGTGTACATCGCAGACCGGGCCGCGCGGTGCATACATCAGCGAGTAACCGAAAACCGGTGTTTTGCGCATAAGCACCTGCATTGTACCGCGGATGTTGCCGTCTTTATCGGTGCTGACGAGAACCTCGCTGGTCCATTCCTTTTTTACGTCTGCCCAGCGCGGCGACTGCATAAAGTGTCCTTTTTTATGGGAGTTGATGAATGCATCAATCTCCTGTGTGGTAAATGTACGGTTCATATCAAAACGTCTCCTTTGTCTGACGTGGGTAATCAAAAACTTCAAACGCTCCGTTATCCTGTGCATAATGGAAGAAAGCATCGTTTGTCATATCGAGAAAATACGTGCGCAGCACCCGGCATACACCGCCGTGGCAAACAAGCAGAATATTTTCCTCCGGATATTTTCTGCCGAGTTCTTCAACCAGCGTGTAGGTACGTGCGGCAACCTGCATCATGGATTCGCCGCCCGGATAACAGAAGGCAAACTGTCTTTTATTGTTAAGGAAACCTTCGTCAAAACGGTTTAACCCTTCGTAAATGCCATAGTCCTGTTCGATCAGACGGTTATCCGTTTCGATCGGCAGATTATGCATAGCAGCAGTTGGTGCAGCGGTGCGCTGTGCACGCATAAGCGGTGATGCAATAATGCGGTCAAGCGGAATATCGCGCAGTTTTTCTGCGAGTGCTTCGGCCTGGCGTTCACCGTTTTCGGTCAGCGGTACATCGGTGCGGCCGCAGATCTTATCCAGTACATTCCACGTGGTTTCGCCGTGGCGGGCAAGATAGAGTTTCATATTTCCTCCTAACAAAAGACAGGTACAGAATCTCTGTACCTGTCAGTATACCACATTTTAGAGGAAAAGCCAATAGAGAATCGCGGGGAGTTACAGGAAGAGTCCGTCGTAGATCGCGTTAAAGAGCGTTCCGGTGGAATCTGCCGTGTGTTCCCAGTACATCATGCCGCCAAGACCCTGCTCTTTGACATAAGCCGCTTTGTATTTGAGCGACATCGGATCATCGTAGGAGATGAAGGAATAGCCGTCGAATAGCCACGGTGCCTTTGCAACATCATCAAAGTATTTCGTGAAGTTCGGGCTCTTTTCGTAGATGAGTGCGATCTCGGTGTAGCGCGGACCGAATCCGCCCGGCGTTTCCGCTTCCTGGTGAAGGCCATGGTTTTCGCAGGATTTGACACCGTCCCAGCGTCTGGAGTAGAATGCCGCGCCGATAACAAGTTTCTCAGCCGGAACACCGACTTCGAGCAGAAGGTCAACACCTTCTTTGGTGCTGAATTTAACCGGAGCATCAACCGGCTCATAGAGGTTTGTGTGGTGTCCGGTCGGCTGGTTCCAGCCGCGCAGATCGTATGTCATCAGGTTCATAAAGTCGAGGATCGGATGGATTTTCTCCACCTCAACATCATCGATAAACCACTGACCTGCAGCCGCCGCGATGGTCAGCCAGCACTTCTTGCCGCGCTCTTGCGCATAAGCGTCAAGCTCTTTGCGGTATGCATGAAGCAGTGCGGTGTGCTGATATTTTTCTTCTTTATTGCCGTAATATCCCGGGAACTCCCAGTCACAGTCGATACCGTCAAAGTCGTATTCGCGGATAATATCCATCGTGGATTTGACGAAGTTTGCGAGCGATTCTTCATCGGCGGTTGCTTCGCCGTGACCGATCTGGTTGCCGCCGCCGGTCGAAAGAAGAATGTTCAGTTCCGGATTGAATTCGCGCAGTTTCGGGATAAAGCGGAAGTAATACTTGATCGCTTCAACATCGACAACTTTGTTTTTGACGATACCGAATGCGATGTTGAGGTGAGTGAGGCGTTTTGCCTGGCTTGGTGTGATGTGCGGCAGACCGGATGCGACAACATAGCCGACAAAGCGGTAGGGTTTGTTCATAGGATTCAACCTTTCTTTAATAATATACGACAGCGCAATGCGCTGAATGAATCAGAGGGAGAAATGCTGCTTAATCATCTGCGCCACGATATCCGGTGCAAGATCGGAGTTATCGATTCGCAGATAATGTTCAAACGGGATCTCGCCTTCATAGCTTTCACAGCGATAATTCGCATCATCCCGCAAAAGTCTTGCGTTCGAAGCGGCAATATCCCGTTTTGACGCCTTGTGCTGCAAACGGTTTTCCGTGATATTGCGTTCAAGACGTACGCTCTGCGGCGCAATCAGTTCTACGTAATAAAAATCGGTTCCATACGGCTTGAAAATCTCTTTTACGTGCTCAATATAATCCCAGTCTGCTTTTTGATCGAATGCCCACATGATCGTATAGATCATACCGTAGTTATCGGAACGCGCAAATTCCTCGAAAATGACTTCGCGCAGCTGTCCGATCGCACGTCCGTTGAAAGTTCCGAAAATCTCCAGAACCGGTTCGATCGTCATATGGTTGTGGAACAAACGCAGATCGGTGATCTTCATCAGCTCCTGACCGACGGTCATTTTTCCGACAGCTGCGTTTCCGATTAAAAATACCAGTTTCATTGTATTGCTCCTTTCGGTTTCTTTGGTTTCATTCTATCATATAACGAAAGCTTTGTCGAGAAAATCGCCGGAAAAGGTTGTACCCGAAATAAACTTGTGCTACTATATAATATAAGAAGATCTGCTGCTTTTGAAAGGAAGGGTATGTATGACACAGGTTACTCTCGGAAGAACCGGTATTACAGTGAACAAAAACGGCTTCGGCGCTCTGCCGATCCAGCGCGTCAGCGCAGATTACGCAGGCATGCTTCTGCGTAAAGCGTATGATGCAGGTGTCCGCTTTTTTGATACGGCGCGTTCGTACAGCGACAGCGAGGAGAAAATCGGTCTTGCTCTTGCGGATATCCGCGAAAACATTTATATCGCAACCAAAACACCGTCTTTAACCGTAGAAGGTTTCTGGAACGATCTTGAAACAAGTCTCCGTCTGATGAAAACAGATTATATCGATATTCTGCAGTTCCATAACCCGCCGTTCTGCCCAAAACCGGGTGACGGAAGCGGCTTGTATGAAGCAATGCTTGAAGCAAAAGCGCAGGGTAAGATTCGTTTTATCGGTATTACCAACCACCGTCTGCACGTTGCGGAAGAAGCGGTTGAATCGGGTCTTTATGATACGCTGCAGTATCCGTTCTGTTATCTTGCAACCGATCGTGAAATTGCGCTGGTTAATCGCTGCAAAGAAAAGAACATCGGTTTTATTTCTATGAAAGGTCTTTCCGGCGGTCTGCTCACGAATTCTGCTGCAGCGTATGCATGGCAGGCTGAATTTGAAAATGCATTACCGATCTGGGGTGTTCAGCGTGAACACGAGCTGGATGAATTCCTTTCTTATATTGATAATCCGCCGGCTATGAATGATGAAATTAAAGCGGTTATCGAAAAGGACCGTGCTGAACTGATCGGAAACTTCTGCCGTTCCTGCGGTTACTGCATGCCGTGCCCGGTAGGAATCGTCATCAACCAGTGCGCACGTATGTCCCAGCTGATTCGCCGCAGTCCGTCTGCGAACTGGCTGACGGAAGAGAGCCAGGCAATGATGATGAAAATTGAAGATTGCTTGAATTGCGGAAAATGCAAGAGCAAATGCCCATATGGATTAGATACCCCGGCACTGCTGAAACAGAATCTTGAAGACTATAAAGAGATTCTTGCCGGAAATCGCCAGGCGTGATCAACCGCATAATCAAAGAGGAACTGTACAGTTATTGTGCAGTTCCTTTTGTGTTATTAGCCCCTGCGTTGTTATTGGCTTGATTCTCATCAAACTGCATAAAATGTTTAATCGGAAGCTGTACAAAATACCGAAAGGGTAGAAGCGGCTGTAAAGAGGAAAAAAGTCGAAAAAAGGAGTTGACTTTTGGCCTTTGGTGCGATATAATAACGAAGCTGTCTCGGAGAGAGGCACTGAACAAGAGAAGACAATGAAGATCCGGAACGGGTTCGGGAGAACGCCAAAAAGAACTTCAAAAAACTCAAAAAAGTGCTTGACAAACCGAAAACAGTGTGATATAATATCTAAGCTGTCTCAGAGAGAGCGTCGGAAACGACGAACTCCGAACACTGAAAAACTTCGAAAAAAGTTCAAAAAAGTGCTTGACAAACTGAAAACAGTGTGATAAAATAATTAAGCTGTCTCGCGAGAGACCAGCGCAAAGGGATCTTGAAAATTAAACAATGTAAAAAGAGCGAAGAATTTTAAATCGACC
>JBGUUS010000054.1:0-13906 GCA_045133675.1 Oscillospiraceae bacterium
CGTGTTTGCGAGCAGAACCTTTTTCGCCATACCGCGAATGAAGATCGAAACGCCGTCGCCGATCTTCGAATATGTGATCTCGCGGTCGTAAATTTCTTTTTCAACGTCGCTGTAACGAACGATCGGTCCGGCGATCAGCTGCGGGAACAGGGTAACATAACCCGCAAAGCTGACGAAGCTTCTCTGCACCTTGATCTCGCGGCGATACAGGTCGATAACGTACGACATTGCCTGGAACGTGTAAAACGAAATGCCGATCGGAAGCGGAAGCTCCGGATCGATAATCGATGTACCGAAAAGGTTGTTGATATTCGTTACGATGAACGAGGTGTATTTGAAAACACCAAGGAAAGCAAGGTTCAAAATAACGGAAACAACCAGAACGATCAGACGCTTTTTACGGTCGCTGTCCCATTTTTCCATCAGCAGACCGGAAGCATAATCGATGCCGATCGTCAAAAGCATCAACAGGACGTAGAGCGGTTCACCCCACGCATAGAACAACAGACCCGAGATCATAATGATCAGGTTCTTCGCCTTTTTCGGCACCGCAAAATAGACGAGCAATGTCAGCGGCAGAAAGGCGAAGAGGAAGGTCATACTTGAAAATACCATATTAGCTCTCCTTTTTCATAGTTTCATCGCAGAAAGCGCGATATTCGTCATATGTCAGCATGCTGTTGATGATCTCCAGCAGTGCGTTTGCCGTAAGATAAGAGGGAAGCCCGAGATGTGCAAGAAGTGCGGCACGGTTCTCGGATGCACCCGCTCCGCCGGAAAAACCGTCTTCAAAGAAATCGAGTTTCGTGATCAGGCGGCGGTCTTCCGCTTCGCCGGTCTGTACACCGGCTTTTTTCAAAAGATCGCGCAGCAGATCGGCATCCATGCCTTCTACACCGAGAAGCCCTTCTTTTCCGGCTTTCTCTTTGCGGCGTTCCTTGCCTTTGATCTGCGGGATGTACACCTGTTTGATATCCGCGCCTTTTGCGATGTTGCGGATATATCCGCGAAGCTGGAATCCGGCATGATCGGAATCCGTGAGGATCAAAAGACCTTTCTTTGCGCCGAGTGCACGGATCATTGCGGCTTTTTCTTTGTCCTTATAGATGCGAAAGCCGTCTGTTTTGATGATAACGCCGTCGATCAGCGAGGCGAGTTTGACCTGATCATACTTGCCTTCCACGATCACGACGCGGTCGATTTTAATTTTCTCCATACGCCACCTCAGCTGTTCGCCGTAACGAGCCGCATTTCACCAAGCATCTGCTCGAGAACAAGGCGCGGCGGTGTGCGCGAGGATTTGAGCGCGAGATCGGCGCGGTACAGCGCTTTCACGCATCCGCGGATCTGTGCGACGGTAAAGCGGCCGGCATCGCGGCGCGCGTTCTTAACCGCAAAAAGGCGGTTTTTCGGATAAGCGAAATCCACGGCCGTCTGTTCCGGCGAAACCCCGGCGTTCATCGCACATTTTGCGCGGTAAAGATCGGCAAAAGCCATCGAAAGCGCACCGAGGATCGCAACGGGTTCCTGTCTGAGTGAAAACAGATCGTCGATCAGGTTGAGCGCTTTGTCATAGTTGCTGCTCAGAATGCATTTCGCAAGTTCAAAGGCGCTCGCTTCAACCGTTGCAATGCAGCAGTCATCGATGTCTTTCCGCGTAATCTCGCGGTCTTTAACGTAGGCACAGAGCTTTTCGAGCTCATGCAGCAGTGTCGCATAATCGCTGCCGCAGCGGTCGATCATATACTCTGCGGTATCAGCTTCCAGGTTAATATATTGCTTTGCGGCGCGTTCGCAGAGCGCACGCTTTAATGCGGTACGGTCTTTTCGTGCAAATTCGCATACCGTTCCGTTTTTCTTGAAGGCCTCGATCAGTTTTTTAACCTTGGCCGGGATCTTTTTCGGATCAACCTGCTCCACCGTGTTGCAGATCACGAGCACCGTGCTGTCCGGCAGATCGTTTACAACTGCAATCAGGCGGTCAAGCACATCTGCGGCAAGCTTGTCCGCGTTGATATCGCGGATCACGACGCATTTCTGCGGTGCCATCATCGGAAGCGCTTCACACGCCTCGGCGAGTGCATCGATATCGAGTTTGGCGCCATCGAAACGCACACGGTTGAACGCATCAAAAGCACCGGTATCGACCGCTTTTTCGATACGCTTGAGAGCGGCAAGAGTAAACGCCGTCTCCGGACCGTAGAGATAATACGCGCCCGAGACATTGCCGCTTTTGAGCTGTTTGAGAAAATCCGTATCATTGACAACTGCCATCCTGCCGACTCCTTTCAAAAAATGCTTATTCAGTATGTATTATACCATAAAACGGTGTGCTTTGTACACTGTAACACGGCGTTTTATCCGGAAATTTACAAAGGTTTTACGCAGATAAAAGAGCGGTTCCGCCCGTTGGCGGAACCGCTCTTTGCATTTATTCTGCAGTTGATTACGGGATCATGTTGCCCGCAGCACGGTACAGACCGTACCACTCTTCTTTCGTGAGCTTCAGGTCGGAACCGGTGCAGCTCTCTTTCATATGTTCAAGGCTCGTGGTGCCGAGAACGACCTGGATGTTTGCCGGGTGACGGGTGAGGAACGCAACAGCGATCGCCGTGTTGGTTACACCGTAAACCTCAGCAAGGCGGTTGATCTCCTCGTTGAGTTTTGCGTATTTGCTGGTATCGTTAAGGACAACACCCTCAAAGAAGCCTTTCTGGAACGGGGACCAAGCCTGGATGGTGACATCGTTCAAACGGCAGTAATCGAGGATGCCGCCGTCGCGGTTGATTGCCTGATCAACTGCCATGTTAACTGCCATACCGCTGTCGATCATCGGCGTGTGCGCGATGCCGAACTGCAGCTGATTTACGTGCAGTTTCTGTTTGAGCGATTTTTCGAGAAGCTGCATCTGCATCGGGTTGTGGTTGGAAACGCCGAAGTGACGAACTTTGCCGGCTGCCTGCAGGATATCAAATGCCTCTGCAACCTCGTCCGGCTCCATCAGTGCGTCCGGGCGGTGCAGCAGCAGAACATCGATGTAGTCCATATTCAGGCATTTGAGCGAGTCATCAACCTGTTTTAAGATATGATCGCGGGAGAAATCGTAACCGAACGGACGGATGCCGCATTTGGTCTGTACGATCATGTCTTCACGTTTTACGTTCGTCAGTTTGAGTGCTTCTGCAAAGTATGCTTCGCACGCGTGGTTACCGCCGTAAATATCGGCGTGATCAAAGAAGTTGATGCCTTCTGCGAGTGCGCCTTCGATCAGTTTTGCAACTTCTTCCTTCGTTTTGCCGTTGATGCGCATGCAGCCCATCGCGATGTTGGAGACCTGAAGGCCGGTCTTGCCGAGTTCAAAGTATTTCATTTCTCTGTACCTCTCTTTGTTTTATTAGTGAGCCCACCAGTAACCCGGGTCCTGCAGACCGCGGAGTACACGCAGGCAGTAATCCATATTTTCGCGCTCCCAAAGCATCGTCAGACCGAACGCCTTTGCATCCGGTTCAAATGCATCAAGCAGAGCGTTTCGCTCCTCGCTTCCTTTCGGCGTAAGCAGAATCCGCAGATAGCGGACAGCGAGGCGCTGTTTTTTGACGCGCATTAAAATTTCTTCGTCCGGTGCCGCTTTTTCTGCTGCATCAAACCATTTTTCACAGCGCTCAACAAGCTCCATCGTATGCCACGGTTTGTCCGGATGATTGAAGCAGTACAGGTGGCAGCCTTTTTCGATCACGGCGTTATATACCTCTTCCAGATAACGTCTCAGATACGGTGCCGCATCTTTATAAACGCCGGTGAGATATTCGTCGATTGCGAGTTCTTCGTCGAAATCCGGATTCCACAGCGCTTTCGACAGCAGATACGAGCGCAGACCCGTAAATTCGCCGCCGCCCTGTGCTCCGCAGCCTTGCTCGAACACGCCTTTTACGCCGTTCTCCTTGAAAAAGCGAACGTTGTCGACGAGAACGTGCATATTCGGATGCGGCATCCAGTAATGCGAGAAGTTTGTGACGTAGTCCCAGATATACAGACGGTTGCACATCTTGCCCCAGCCAATCAGGTCATCGGCAAACGGCTGCGACAAATCGATATTCGGCGCATCCGGGTCGTCGCTGCGGCAATCGCGCAGCGGATGAACGAAACAGCATTCGATCGAGCACAGACGCACGCTGACGTTATGCCGCGGACGAACGAGTTTCGGCGGTTTGCGCGTGTACTGATACGCGAGCGTGTCGATAACGACATCCGGGAATTCTTTTTCAACCGCCTCGGCAACCGCATTGACAAAACGGATCACCGAACCGGACATACTGCCTTCTTCCTGATCGATCGCGCGGCATTTTTCACAGGTACAGCCGTTATAGTTGTCGTCCTGCGAAACGGAAAAGAGCGTTGCATCCGGCTGTTTGCGCAGTTCTTCGAGAACACGCTCGGTTACAAGCTTCAAAACCTCCGGGTTGGAAAGACAGATCTGTGTTTTTTCGCGGATGCGCTCGCCGTTGATTTCGGAGTAATACTCCGGATGCTCGTCGAAATACTGATCCGGCGGAAGGAGTTTTGTGAACGTATGCACGAAATAACCGTCGGCATAACCGACACCGCCGCCATATTTTTCAACCGATGCGCGGGCAAAACGGCCGTTTGCGCGGCGTCTTACCGCAAAATCGGTATTGCGGCATTCCGGTGTTGCCGGTTCACGATATTCCATGACCGGCGCATCGGTTCGGTCGAGCGCGCCGATCTCAACACAGCAGCGGTGCGGCACGTGTGTTACATCCGGTGCAAAAAAGCGGATACCGAGTTCATCTTCCAAAAAAGCATAGACAGCATAGAGCAGGGCACGGCCTTTTCCGCCGAACACAAGACCGTCGCCGTCGGTGCAGTAGAAATATCCTTCTTTCGGCAGCGCCGCGATCCGGTCAGCATATGCAGCCGTGCGTTTGCTTTCGCCGAGCAGAATATCATTTTTCTGCGGCGGCAGGATATCGGCCGCAATCGCAAACGAAGCGCCCGTCATCTCGCCAAGCCAGCGCGCCAGCTCCTCTGCGGCATATCGTGTGACCGGGTCACACGGCTGTGCGGTGACGATACGGCTGTGCGCAACGTGATTCTGTGCAAGTTTCATACTGAAATCCCCTTTCTTTAAAAAATGCGGATTTTGACACTTCTATCGTAGTAAATACGGCGTTTTCTGTCAAGACATTTTTGCACAGATTGGATGTATTTTTTCTATGTGTCTTTCGGTTCATCCTTTGTTTACACAAATCGCACGCGCTTTTTTTCAGGGTGCTGTTCTTTTTGCGGCAAATGTGCTATAATACGATTATCTATAAAATAGATAATTATGCCTTGAACTCGTTACCCCTTATTACAAAAAACTCTGGAGGTCCTGTTTCATGGACAAATATAAAAAGCTCTTTTCCAATACGGTGATTTTCGCCATCGGCACGTTCAGCTCCAAGGTTCTCGTCTTTTTGCTGATGCCGCTTTATACCTGGGCGCTCTCGCCGGACGAATACGCCGTAACGGACCTGATCGTGCAATCGGGCAACCTGCTCCTTCCGCTTGTTTCGCTCGGTATCGTAAACTCCATTATCCGCTTCGGCCTTGACAAAAGCGTCCGCAAAAGCGATGTTTTTACATCCGGCTTAATCACGGTGGCCTGCGGTTTCTGCGGTTTGATCCTGCTTTCGCCGCTGCTTTCGATGATCGATATTTTCTCCGGAAATATCCTTCTTGTTTACATTTTCACGCTCACCTCCACACTCCGTTCGCTCTGTTCACAGTTTGTGCGTGCGCGCGGCATGGTCCGGCTTTTCGCCTTTGACGGTGTTTTGAGCACCATCACAACGATCCTGTTCAACGTCCTGTTCCTCGTTGTGTTCAAATTCGGCGTTATCGGTTACGTTATGGCTATCGTCTGTTCCGACCTGCTCTCGTCCGTTTTCCTGTTCTTCGTTGCAAGCCTGCACCGTTTTGTACAGATCAAAACGTTCAATAAAAAGATCTGGAAAGAGATGCTCATCTACGCATTGCCGCTCATCCCGAACACGATCTGCTGGTGGATCACAAACGTATCCGACCGCTTTATCGTCACCTATATGCTCGGTCATCATATGGACGGTCTTTACGCCGTTTCGTATAAGCTGCCGACCATTATCACGCTGTTTTCTTCGATCTTCATGAGTGCATGGCAGATTTCCGCCATCACCGAGGAAAACGGCCGCAGCAAATTCTTCACGCAGATTTTCCGTTCGTACAGCTCGCTTATCTTTATGGCCGGCGCGGCAATCATCCCGTTTTCGAAAATCCTCGTTATGCTGTTCGCACAGCCGAGCTACTACGACGCATGGCAGTTCATTCCGTTCCTCGTTATGGCAACCGTTTTCAACTGCTTCGGCACCTTCCTCGGCAGTGTCTTTGCGGTTGAGAAGAAGAGCATTCTGATGTTCCTCACCATTTCGGGCGGTGCGGCGCTCAATGTCGCGCTGAACTTCCTCCTGATCCCGCTCTGGGGTGTAAACGGCGCCGCATTTGCAACATTTGCAAGCTACGTGCTGGTATTTATCCTCCGCTTTATCGGAACGCGCCGCTACATCAAAATCCAGATCCCGCTGTTCCAGTTTTTATCGAACATTGTCGTTTTGCTCGGCATGGCGCTCATTATGATCTTCGAGATCCCGGGATGGATCGTTTTCGAAGCTCTGCTGCTGATCGCTCTGCTCGCACTCAATCTGCGCGACCTGCTGCAAACCGCAATGAAGCTGTTAAAGCGCAAATAACCGCGCTTTACATATACACAAATCCATTTTTATCGACTGTTTTCGCCAATTGATTAAGAAAGGAATTGTAACATCTTATGGAAAAGCAAACAACGCAAAACTACACGCTGCTCTGTGACTTTTATGAACTCACGATGGGCAACGCATACTACAAAAACGGAATGGGCGATAAGCTCGCTTATTTCGATCTGTTCTACCGCTCCGTTCCGGACGGCGGCGGCTTTGCGATTGCGGCCGGCCTTGAACAGGTAATTGAATACATCAAAAATCTCCACTTCTCCGAAGAGGATATCGAATTCCTGCGCAAGAAAAACATCTTTGAAGAAGGTTTTCTGGAATCCTTAAAAGACTTCCGCTTTACCGGTGATATCTACGCTGTTCCGGAAGGCACACCGGTTTTCCCGAACGAGCCGATCCTCACGGTATGCGCACCGGCAATTCAGGCACAGCTGATCGAGACGTTTTTGCTTCTCACCATCAACCACCAGTCGCTGATCGCAACGAAAGCGAACCGCATCGTCCGCGCGGCAAAAGGCCGTGCAGTTTCTGAGTTCGGTTCCCGCCGTGCACAGGGCACCGACGGTGCTATTCTGGGCGCACGCGCCGCTTATATCGCAGGCTGTGCCGGCACCGCCTGCACGCTGACCGACCGCCTGTATGATGTTCCGTCCGGCGGCACGATGGCACACTCCTGGGTTCAGATGTTTGACACCGAATACGAAGCATTCCGCACCTACTGCGAGTGCTATCCGCATAACGCAACCCTGCTGGTTGATACGTATCACGTATTAAAGAGCGGTGTTCCGAACGCGATCCGCGCTTTCAAAGAAGTTCTTCTGCCGCAGGGCATTGAAGACTGCGCGATCCGCATCGACTCCGGCGATATCACGTATCTCTCCAAAAAAGCACGCAAAATGCTCGACGAAGCCGGTCTTACCAAATGTAAGATCGTCGTTTCCAACTCGCTTGACGAGCATATCATCGAAACGCTCCTCGAACAGGGTGCTGCCGTTGACAGCTTCGGCGTCGGTGAACGTCTGATCACCTCGAAGAGCTCTCCGGTTTTCGGCGGCGTATACAAACTCGTTGCTGTTGAAGGCGAAAACGGCGAGATCGTTCCGAAAATCAAGATCAGCGAGAACACCGCAAAGATCACGAACCCGCACTATAAGAAGATTTACCGTCTGTATGCAAAAGAGAGCGGCAAGGCGATCGCCGACCTGATGTGCATCCACGACGAAAAACTCGATTTCTCGAAACCGCTCGAGATCTTCGACCCGGAAGCTACCTGGAAACGAAAGGTGCTCATCGACTACACCGCGCGCAAACTCCACGTTCCGGTCTTCAAAAACGGCGTATGCGTCTATGAGTCGCCGTCCATCGAAGAGATCCGCCGCTATTGCCTCGAGCAGATCGACCTGCTCTGGGACGAAGTAAAACGTTTCGAAAACCCGCACAAATACTACGTCGACCTCTCGCAGGATCTGTGGGATGTCAAACAGTATCTCCTCAAAACCCGTTCCAAATAAACCGCACCGAAAGGCGCAGCAGCATCGCGCTGTTGCGCCTTTATTATATACGGAAAGAAGGCGCTTCTTTTGTCAAAGAATCTCATCGGCCGCGTGCATCTGCTGGACGAACTGCGCGGCTTTGCAATCATCTGTATGGTGTTCTATCATGCGATGTACGATCTCGTTGTTTTGTTCCGGATCGATTTTCCGCTGTTCACTTCGCCGGTTATGCAGGATTTTCTGCAGCCACTTTTTGCGGGTCTTTTCATTATGATCTCGGGCGCCGTCGGTCATTATTCCCGCTCCAATGTCAAACGCGGCCTAATCTGCTTTTTATTCGGTCTCGCGCTTACTGCCGGCACGTATTTTGTTATGCCGCGGGCATTCATCGCATTCGGCATCCTGCACTTTTTGGGCATCGCCATGATGCTGTTCCCGCTTTTCAAAAAACTTGCGGATAAAATGCCGCCGGTCGTTGGCATTGCCGCAGGTTTCCTGCTATTCTGGTTCTTCTGCCGGATCACAGAAGGACAAATCGGCTTAGCGCCGCTTTTTTCGCTTCAGCTGCCAAAAGAACTGTATTCCACACCGTTTTTATTCTGGCTCGGTCTCCCGGGTCCGGGATTTTTCAGCTCCGATTACTTTTCGCTTATTCCGTGGCTTTTCGTTTTCTTTTCCGGTGTCTGCTTTGGCCGCCTGCTCAAAGAACATCGCTGTCCGGCATGGTTTTACAAACTGCACATCCGTCCGCTCGCCTTTGTAGGAAGGCACACCGTCTGGGTCTATCTGCTGCATCAGCCGGTCTGCTACGGACTGATGCTCGTTCTGTTCTGGATCTTCGGATGAAATTTTTTCAATTTATCGCAAAACCGCTTTATCTTCCGGGGTAAATGGTGTAAAATATAATGTGAGATACTATCCGTTTAAAACGGTATCTATATATTCCCGAAAAGGAGGCTTTTTCCATGAGAAAAACAAAAATCATCTGCACTCTCGGTCCGGCAACCGCATCGGACGAAATGGTGCGCAACCTCATGCTTGCCGGCATGAACGTCGCACGCTTCAACTTCTCGCACTCCACACACGAGGAGCATCGCAAACGCTACGAACAGGTTGACCGCATCCGTCGCGAACTGGATCTTCCGGTCGCAACACTTCTGGACACCAAAGGTCCGGAAATCCGCGTCGGTCTGTTTGAAGAAGGCCGCATTGTTCTGGAAAAAGGCGACCTCTTTACGCTGACCACAAAAGAGGTAAGCGGTACGAAAGAAAAAGTCAGCATCACCTATAAACAGCTTCCGATGGATATCCGCGACGGCGACCGCATCCTGATCGACGACGGTCTGATCGAGATGCACGTTGTTTCGCACAACGAGACCGAAATCGTCTGCATGGTCGATAACGGCGGTCCGGTTTCGAACCGCAAAGGCATCAACGTTCCGGGTGTACGTCTTTCCATGCCGTATATCAGCGAACAGGACCGCAGCGATATCATCTTCGGCGCAAAGCTCGGCTTTGACTTTATTGCCGCTTCTTTCGCGCGCTGCGCTGAGGATATCGAAGAAGTCCGCACGATTCTCGGCAGTGTTGACGCCAAAAACGTTCGCATCATCGCAAAAATCGAGAACGCAGAAGGCGTTAAAAACATCGATGAGATCCTGCGTGTAGCCGACGGCATCATGGTTGCGCGCGGCGATATGGGTGTTGAGATCGCATTTGAAGAACTTCCGGGTATTCAGAAAACCCTCATCAAAAAAGCATACGGCGCCGGTAAAATGGTTGTAACCGCAACCCAGATGCTCGACTCCATGATGCATCATCCGCGTCCGACCCGTGCTGAAACCACCGACGTTGCAAACGCAATCTACGACGGCACGAGCGCAATCATGCTCTCCGGCGAAACCGCCGCCGGCGCATATCCGATCGAATCGCTCAAAACGATGGCAATGATCGCAGAGCGCGCTGAGAACGAGATCAACTACGAAAAACGCTTCCGCAGCCGCGTTGCAACCGAACTGCCGAACATCACCAACGCGATCTCGCACGCAACGGTTACCACGGCAACCGACCTGAAAGCGGCCGCTATTCTCACCGTTACCACCACCGGTCAGACCGCACGCATGATCTCCAAATACCGTCCGCAGTGCCCGATCATCTCCGGCACACCGGATGAGCAGTCCTACCGTCAGCTGAGCCTCTCCTGGGGCGTTACACCGATGCTGATCGAGGAAAAACACAGCGAAGAGGAGCTGTTCGACCATGCTGTTGCCTGCGCAAAAGAGCGCGGCCTGATCAAAGACGGCGACCTTGTCTGCATCACGGCAGGTGTTCCGCTTGGTATTTCCGGCACCACCAACATGATGCGTGTTCACATCGTCGGCGATATCCTGATCACCGGTACGGGCATCACCTCGCTGCAGGCAAACGCAACGCTCTGTGTCTGCGACAGCGAAGAGGAGGCAAGACTCACCTTCAAACCGGGCCAGATCCTTGTTATCAACAAGACTTCGAACTCGCTGCTTGACGTCATCAAAGACTGTGCAGGTATCATCACCGAACAGGACGGTGCAAACTCTCACGCAGCAATCGTAGGTCTGGCACTCAACAAACCGGTTCTCGTCGGTGCGAAAGGTGCAACCGAAATCCTGCGTACCGGAACGAACGTCACGCTGGACGCAGAGCGCGGTCTTGTCTGCAATATGGCAAATAAAACCTGACCCAAATCCAATTGGAAAAAGGTTGTAAAATGAGCGTTTTGCCGAATTTGGTCGAGATCGACGCACAACATCTTGACTTTATTTCGGTTTCATAGTATCTTTATGGATAATCAAAAATCAAGGAGAGATAAAGATGGCTTACTACTTCCAGGAACCGTCCCGCACTTTTGGTGAATATCTGCTTGTTCCGGGTTATTCTTCCGCAGAATGCATCCCGGCAAACGTCAGCCTGAAAACCCCGCTTGTTAAATTCAAAAAAGGCGAGGAATCGGCAATTACAATGAACATCCCGCTGGTATCTGCAATCATGCAGTCCGTATCCGGCGAAAAACTGGCTGTTGCTCTGGCAAAAGAAGGCGGCATCTCCTTCATTTACGGATCGCAGACCATCGAAGACGAGGCAGCTATGGTTGCTCGCGTCAAAGCATATAAAGCTGGTTTTGTTTCCAGCGATTCCAACATCCGCCCGGATCAGACCCTGGCAGACGTTATCGCACTGAAAGAGAAAACCGGTCACTCCACGATCGCTGTTACCGAAGACGGCACCGCAAACGGCAAACTGCTCGGTATCGTTACCAGCCGTGACTACCGCGTTTCCCGCATGAACAAAGAGGACAAAGTTTCCTCCTTCATGACTCCGTTTGAGAAACTCGTTACCGCTCCGGACACCACTTCTCTGAAAGAAGCTAATGATATCATCTGGGAGCACAAGCTGAATGCTCTTCCGCTCATCGATGCTGACCAGAACCTCAAATACATCGTATTCCGCAAAGACTACGATTCTCACAAAGAGAACGCAAACGAGCTCCTCGACGCTTCCAAACGTTACGTTGTAGGCGCAGGCATCAACACCCGCGACTACGCAGAGCGCGTTCCGGCACTGGTTGAAGCCGGTGCAGACGTTCTGTGCATCGACTCCTCTGAGGGCTTCTCCGAGTGGCAGCGCCTCACTCTGAAATGGATCCGCGAGAAATACGGCGATTCCGTTAAAGTTGGTGCAGGCAACGTTGTTGACCGCGAAGGCTTCCGCTTCCTTGCTGAGGCTGGCGCTGACTTCATTAAAATCGGCATCGGCGGCGGCTCCATCTGCATCACCCGTGAGCAGAAAGGTATCGGCCGTGGCCAGGCTACCGCTGTTATCGAAGTTGCGAAAGCTCGTGATGAATACTTCGAAGAGACCGGTATCTACATTCCGATCTGCTCCGACGGCGGTATCGTTCACGACTACCACATGACCCTCGCTCTTGCTATGGGCTCCGACTTCATCATGCTCGGCCGTTACTTCTCCCGTTTCGACGAGAGCCCGACCAACAAGGTTATCATCAACGGCAACTACATGAAAGAGTACTGGGGTGAAGGCTCTGCACGTGCACGCAACTGGCAGCGCTACGACATGGGCGGCGACAAGAAGCTCTCCTTCGAAGAAGGCGTTGACTCCTACGTTCCGTACGCAGGTCCGCTGAAAGAGAACGTTGAGAAATCGCTCCTCAAAGTTCGTTCCACCATGTGCAACTGCGGCGCGCTCACCATTCCGGAACTGCAGAAGAATGCGAAACTCACCCTCGTTTCTTCCACCAGTATCATCGAAGGCGGCGCACACGACGTTATCCTCAAAAATAACGACGCAACACGTTACTCCAAATAATCCCGGATATCCGGTATGCGGCAACCCCGACCAAAAGGTCGGGGTTGTTTGTTTTTGGAAATACTATAATTGACGGAACATCGGATGGAGTGCTATACTTTTCTTAACAAAAAGGAGGGCTCCTCTATGAATGCCAATACACTGTACTACAAAAAACCGGGTATCTACTGGATGGACGCGCTGCCGATCGGCAACGGTTCGCTCGGCGCTATGTGTTTAAGCGGCACATCGCGCGATACTATGGTATTAAATCACGATACGCTATGGAGCGGTCACCCATATCACGTCACAAAAGAAGGCGCACCGGAATCGTGGAAGCGTGCACAGGCGCTTGCTGCGAAAGGTGACTACCTCGCCGCTCACAGTGAACTGAAAGCCAATTTCACCTCCTGCTGGTCGCAGGCATATCTCACTTTCGGCAAGCTGGTGCTCGATTTCGGAGAAGTAAATGCCGAAGAATACGAGCGCCGTCTCGACCTGCGCACCGCCGTTTTGACGAGTACGTTTAAAAACGGGGAAGCCGCTGTGAGAAAAACCGCTTTCGTCTCACATCCGCACGGTGTTCTCGTTTACCGCATCGAATCGGATCAGCCGCTTTCGTTTACCGCTTCTTTCGACTGCCCGCTGAAAAACACCGTATTTGCGCAGGAAAACACACTGATCCTCGACGGCGAATGCCCGGGTGACGTCGGACGCGATCTCGATTCGTATCCGTGCGACAGACCCGAATATTTCGATGATGATACACTTCGCGGTGTCCAGCTGCGCGGTGCACTGAAAATCGAGAGCAACGGCGAAGTTTTCAACAAAGAAGCTGCGCTCTCGGTGAAAAATGCAACAGTCACAACGTTGTGGTTCACGATTCAGACGAGCTTCAACGGCGCAGATAAGCTTCCGTATCTCGAAGGAAAAGAATACAAGCAGGCTGCACTGAACGTGCTGGAAAATGCCGCTGCGGCCGGCTATGACACGGTTAAGGCGGCACATATCGCGGATTATGCGCCATATTACGACCGCGTGGCGTTCACACTCAGCGAATCGGAAGATGAACTTTGCCCGACGGATGAGCGTCTGCTCGCCTGCCTCAGCAATCAGCCGGATATGCAGCTTTATCCGCTGCTCTTCAACTTTGGCCGTTATCTGCTGATCGCTTCTTCGCGTGAAGATTCGCGTGCAACGAATCTGCAGGGTATCTGGAACGACCGTCTGGATCCGCCGTGGAACTGCAATTTCACCGTTAATATCAAT
>JBGUUS010000055.1:0-7708 GCA_045133675.1 Oscillospiraceae bacterium
CTCGGCGTATCCCGTGTGGCGAAAGCCGAGTTTTTCGATCACGCGCTTCGAGCGCTGATTATGCGGAAAATGACCGATCACAACGCGTTGCATGCCCATTTCTTCAAACGCAAAGCGCAGCACCTCGCGCGACGCCTCCGGGATGATGCCTCTGCCCCAGTATTTGTCCGAAAGAACGTAGCCGAGCTCGCGCGTATCCTCCCATTTTCCGTGCAGACCGACCGAACCGATCACGCGGTTTTCCTCCTTCAACACGACCGCCCAGACATTGTCTTCCTCGCGAAACATCCGGATGATCGCTTTCGTCTCTTCAATGGATGCGTGCGGTTTCCAGCCGGCGTTCGGACCGACGTTTTCGCTTTGCGCATAGTCATACAGATCCGCCGCGTCGCTTTCCTCCCATGATCTGAGGATAAGCCGCGGTGTCTCCAGTGTTTTCATAACAAAACCTCCTGATAAACAGACAGAGGACCGCCGAAGCGATCCTCTGTTTTCTCTTTGTTCTTCTTATTTCTCAAACGGCAGGAAGCCGACCTTCTTGTATACCTTCGCGAGGGTACGCATTGCCATACGGTTTGCGCGCTCTGCGCCTTCGGTATAGCATTCTTTCAGGTATGCTTTGTCTGCGAGCAGACGGTTGTATTCCTCCTGGATCGGGCGAAGCGTTTCTGCAACGCAGGCGCCGACCTGCTCTTTGAAGTAGCCGTAACCTTTGCCGTCGAACTCGCGCTCGATGGAAGCATAGTCCGCGCCGGTGAGTGCGGAATAGATCGACATCAGGTTGTTGATGCCGTCTTTGCCCTCTGCATAGCGGATTTCCATATCACTGTCGGTGACAGCGCGTTTAAATTTCTTGATGATCGTCTCCGGCTTGTCGAGGATCGAGATAAAGCCGTTTACGTTCTCGTCCGATTTGGACATTTTCTTTGTCGGGTCAGCCAGCGACATAACGCGTGCGCCCGTTTTCGGGATATACGCCTCCGGCACTTTGAACGTGTTGCCGCGTGCGTTGTTGAAACGGATCGCGATATCGCGTGCAAGCTCAAGGTGCTGTTTCTGGTCCGCGCCGATCGGAACGAGGTCCGTCTGATACAGCAGGATATCCGCTGCCATCAGCACCGGATACGTGAACAGACCGGCATTGATGTTGTCGGCGTGTTTTGCACTCTTATCTTTAAACTGCGTCATACGGGAGAGCTCGCCGAACTGCGTGTAGCACGAAAGGATCCACGAAAGCTGTGCGTGTCCTGCCACGTGGCTCTGGATATATGCGATGGAGCGTTTCGGATCGATGCCGCAGGCAAGGATCAGCGCATAGCTCTCCAGAATCTGTTTTCTGAGCGTTGCCGGATCCTGTTTTACGGTGAGCGAGTGCTCGTCTACGATCGAATAGATGCAGTCGTAGTCATCCTGCAGTTTATTCCAGTTGCGCAGAGCTCCAATATAGTTACCGAGGGTCGGAACACCCGTCGGCTGAATACCGCTGAAAATAATCGGTTTGCGTTCGTTTACCTGTTCCATTTGTATCTCTCCTTTTTTTAGAGTGTATTGCGTACGATCTCGCCGAGGATATCCATACCTTTTTTGAGCTGTTCATCCGTCGGGGTCGAAAAGTTCAGTCTGAAGCACTGGGTCGTATCCGCCGCCGTCGGCATAAATGCTGAACCCGGTACCACTGCCACCTTATTCTGCACCGCGTTGAGGCAGAAGCCCGGCATATCCACGCCGTCCGGCAGCTTGCACCAGATGAACAGACCGCCTTCCGGTGCAACAAATTCAATTTTATCCGAGAGCGGTTTTAAACCCTCTACCATCAATCCGCTCTTTCTGCGGTAAATATCGCGCAGACCGTCAAGATGTGCGCCGAAATCGACCTCTTTCATAAAGCGGTAGCAGATCATCTGGCTGAAGATCGGGGTGTGAACAGTGCTTGCCTGCATGCAGACGACAACTTTCTGAATTGCCGGTTTCGGTGCAACGAGATAGCCGACGCGCAGACCCGGCGAAAGCACTTTCGAGAATGTGCCCGCATAGTAAACAATGCCTTCGGTATCGAGCGATTTGATCGCCGGAACGTGTTCGCCGGCAAAACGCAGCTCGCCGTACGGGTTATCCTCGAGGATTTTCACGCCATGTGCAAGGCAGAGCGCATAGACCGCCTTGCGTTTGGCCAGACTCATCGTAACGCCCGACGGGTTCTGGAAGTTCGGGATCGTGTAGAGGAGTTTTGCGTTCGGGTTCGCTTTGAGCGCGGCTTCAAGACCCTCGATCGAGATGCCGTCTTTTTCAACCGGAACACCGACAAGCTTTGCCTCATACGATTTAAACGAGTTAAGACTGCCGATAAAGCTCGGGTTTTCGCAGATAATAACATCGCCCGGGTCACACAGCGTTTTGCAGGTCAGTTCGATGGCCTGCTGTGCACCGCAGGTGATCACGATATCGTCAAAATCCGCGCCGATGTTGTGGCGCGCTTTTAAGTCCTCACGCACGAGATTGCGCAGCGGAACATAGCCTTCGGTTACGCTGTACTGAAGCGCCGCGATCGGCTCTTCCCGCAGGATATCCTCACTGATGCGGCGCACCGTTTCAACCGGAAATGCCTCCGGTGCCGGGTTGCCCGCCGCAAACGAAATAACCGATGGATCCGCTGTGAACTTCAAAATTTCACGGATAGCCGAAGCCTGCAGCCCGCCCATACGGTTCGAAAAATTAAATTCCATAACAAGTACCTTCTCTCCGGAAGTATACAGCGCTGCTTTCGCGCTGTAAATCGATATTTATCAATTATACTACACTTCTCACTGTTCGTCCAGTGTTTTCGAGAAGCCTTCCATAAATTCTTGTAAAAAAACCTGCACTTCCGGCATTTCACTCGCCGAAATCACATCCCACAGGCCTTTTTCTGCATCGATAAACTCCATATTGCCCGATCTTCTCTCTTCGATGCACTTGATAAGCGCCGAAAGCTTGTCCGCCGCCTTCACGTATTTCCAGAGTTCCGCGTCTTCCGCCTGCGCCAAAAGGATCGGCTCGTACGCATCCTTTAAGTCATCCGGCAGTGCTTCAACAAGTGTGCGGTTCGCCTCCGCTTCCACTTCCTTATACGCCGCGGTGATGCGTTCGTTTCTGTATTTGATCGGTGTCGGCATATCACCGGTGATGATCTCGCTTGCATCGTGGAACAAAGCCAGCACCGCGATCCGCTCCGGGTCAAGCAGTTTATCAAAGCGCTCTTTTCCGATCACGGCGAGCGCGTGTGCCAAAACGGCCGTATCCAGCGAATGCTCCGCAAGAGATTCGCGGTGGGTGTTGCGCATCAAAGACCAGCGGTCGATATATTTCATGCGAAGCAGCATGGAAAAAAAGGATGCCATTTCGTTTCCCTCGTTTCGGTTGATGTGTTTTCTATTCTATCACACTCCGCCTTTTCTTGCAATCAAAACGCTTCCTTGTTATAATGAAGATATCCTTAGGGACTATATGAAAGAGAAGAATTCCACGGAAGGAGCCTTCCTATGTTAAAACGCACCCTGCACGTCAAAAAATGGTTCGCGACCGACAGCCTGCTGTTTACGTTTTTCGCCGGACTTTTGCTGTCGTTTCTCATGTTTTTGCCGTTTTTATTAAACGATCACGGCATCTTCGTCTATTACGGTGATTATAACGTCCAGCAGATCCCATTTTATTCGCTCTCGCACGAGTCGGTGCAGTCGGGCGCATTCGGCTGGAACTGGAACACGGATCTGGGCGTCAATTTCATCGGCAGCTATTCGTTCTACCTGCTCGGCAGTCCGTTTTTCTGGATCACCCTGCTCTTCCCGAACAGCTTTGTGCCGTATCTGATGGCGCCGCTTCTGATGCTTAAATTTGCGCTCACCGGTGTCACCGGCTGTGCGTTCATCCGCCGCTTTGTCAAAGACAAACGCATCGCGGTGTTCGGCGGATTGATCTATGCGTTTTCCGGATACAATATCTATAATATCTTTTTTAACCATTTCTCCGAAGTCGTTCTGCTCTTCCCGCTTTTGCTGATTGCAATGGAAGAACTCGCGGTCAACCGCCGCCGCGGTCTGTTCGCGCTCACCGTTGCGCTCTGTGCTATGGTGAATTACTATTTCTTCTTCGGTGAAGTTCTGTTCTGCGTGTTCTATTTCTTTATGCGCGGCGCAACCTCAAAAGATTTCCGTTTAAGCTGGCAGAGCTTTTTCTCCGTCGCAGTCGAATCCGTGCTCGGTCTTTTGCTCTCGGCGGTTCTGCTTTTGCCGAGCATCCTCGTTGTACTCGCAAACCCGCGCACCGGCGAATACTTAAACGGATATAATCTGATCGTCTACGGCAATCCGCAGCGCTACGGACTCATTCTGTCGAGCTTTTTCTTCCCGCCGGATGTGCCCGCGCGCCCGAACTTCTTCCCGGATTCCAATGCGAAATGGTCGTCCGTTTCGATGTACCTGCCGCTCATCTCCATGACGGGTGTGATCGCGTATTTAAAAGGTGCAAAAAAGACGTGGCTCAAATGGATGCTCCCGATCTGCTTTGCAATCTGCTTTATCCCGGGTGTAAACGCCGCGTTCTCGCTGTTTAATTACAGCTACTATGCCCGTTGGTTCTTTATGCCGCTGATGCTGATGGCGCTTGCCTCCTGCATCGCGATCGAAAAATATCCGCAGCATTTCCCGTCCGCATTCCGCTGGACCGGCCTGTTCATCGGCGCGTTTGCGCTCATCGGCATTCTCCCGAAAAAAGTGAACGGCGAATTCGTCTTCTTCGATATGCCGTCCGACCCGGCGCGTTTTTGGGTATACGTCGCAATCGCTGTGATCTCGCTCATTTGCTGTGTGATGCTCTATATGCTCCGCACGCGCCCCAAAACACTCTACCGCAGTGCGATTGCCTCGCTTTCTGTCATCGTTGTTGTCACCGGCATCTTTATGCTCTATTCCGGCCGCGGATCGTCCGACCGCTATCCGGAGGTCATTGAAAACGGCCTTTTCGGCGGCGAAAATCTCGAGCTTGATACCGAAAGTGATTTCTACCGCATCGATACGTACGATGAACTCGATAACCTCGGTATGTTCTGGCGCGTCCCGACGATCAACGCGTTCCACTCCGTCGTCCCGGCTTCCATTATGGAATACTACGACTTTCTCGGCATTGACCGCGGTGTCGGTTCCCGTCCGGAGCCACAATATGCGGGTGTGCGCGGTCTTTTGAGCGTGCGCTATCTCTTCTCAAACGATTCCGAACCGGAGCTTCCGGCGGGCTTTGAACCGATCGGCGAGCAAAACGGCTACACCGTATACGAAAATCAGCATACCGTTCCGATGGGCTTTTCCTACGATTACGCCGTCACAACCCAGACGCTCGATGATTACCATTGCTCAAGCCGCGACCGTCTGATGCTCCGCGCGCTCATCCTGGACGAAGCGGATTACGCAAAGGTTTCCGACCTGCTCATGACGCTGGGCGAAGACGAAATCACGGTCGGCGACTATTCCGACGAAGCGTATTTTGCCGATTGCGACACCCGCGCCGCACAGTCCGTTGACGCTTTCACCTACAATTCTTACGGCTTCTCCGCCGTCACTTCGTATGACACCGACCGCGTTGTGTTCTTCAGCGTGCCGCACGAAGCCGGCTGGAGCGCCACAGTCAACGGCGAAAAAGCAGAGATCCTCAAAGCGAACCTCGGCTTTATGGCGGTCCGTGTACCAAAAGGCGACGCCGTGATCGAGTTTAAATATGAAACACCGGGTCTTAATGCCGGTATCCTCATTTTGCTCCTTGCCGTACTGCTGCTGATCGTTTACCTGCTGATCGCAAAACAGCTCGTAAAACGCGGTATCCTCGCGCCGCACGTCCGTTATCTGCACACCTACCGCGGCGAAAAAATGCCGAAGATCACCGCGCACGACGCATATATGGCATATCTTTCCCGCCCGAAAACACCGCAGGAACCCGAAGAAAAAGGAGAAAACTGATATGTTCCCATCTGCCGTTATCCGCGATATCACCGATTTTATCTTCGTTGAACACGCACCGGAGAAAGCCGATATCATCTTTGTTCCCGGCGCATCTATTCCGGATCACACCGAACACGCCGCAAAGCTCTACAAAGCGGGTTATGCACCGTACGTCCTGCCGTCGGGCAGATACAGCATCACGAACGGAAGATTTCTCGGCACCGCCGCCGAAGACGGCCGTTACGCCGGCGATTTTGAGACCGAATGGGACTTCATGCGCCATATCTTAACCGAAAACGGCGTACCGGAAGAAGCGATTTTAAAAGAAAACCGGGCGACCTACACGTATCAAAACGCAATCTTCTCGCGCGAGGTCTGCGACAAAGCCGGCATCACCGTCAAAAAGGCTATCCTCGCCTGCCAGGCGACACATGCGCGCCGCGCGCTGTCGTACTACCGCCTCTGTTTCCCTCAAACGGAGTTCATCGTCTGCCCGGTTGCGACGAAAGGCATTTCGCGCGACACGTGGTATCAGACCGAAGCCGGTGTTGATACCGTTTTGGGCGAGCTCGCGCGCTGCGGCAGCCAGTTCGGCGAAGCGATCAAAGAAGCACTCGGGCTGAGATAAGCTTAAACGCTCCTGCAAAATCTGCAGGAGCGTTTTTTGTCCGTATTACTGTAACTATGCAGAAAAAGAGGTCTGCCGCGGCAGACCTCTTGGCTTATCATGGTTTCAGAACCATTGTGACTCTTTATGCTTGATTTGCACGTATTTCATCCAACAATATCCGCGTAACTCACAAGTGTTACATTTCCCATTCTGTTCGCTTCGTCGGCACAGCCTTTGGTAAACCCGGACTTGGAAAACAGATAGAGATGTACATTTCGATAAGGGAACAGACGACTGCGCTTCACAAGAGTCTCCAAGACACTCAAGTCGACCTTTTCGTTTGTCCATTTGCACTCAGCAAAAAGGGCTGTATTCTTGTCCTGCTCACCCATAATATCAATCTCGACCTGACATTTTTCAATGGGATCATTACCCCACCAACGACCGAGGGAAGTAAACTCCACAGGAGATTTGCCGGTTAAGAGCTGTTTCCAAAGATATTGCGTACAAATATCCTCAAATACTTTCCCCATATAATCGGACAGTTTCGGCTCAATGCGCTTATACGCCAAATCGCTCGCATCGCGGGCAATAATGGAATTGTTCCCCAGTACAAAACGATACCAAAAACGGAACATATTATCTTCAAGAGAATAAATAGATTTACGGGATACCTTTTCACCATAAGGCGTCTTTTTTTGCACAATGCCAAGATCCATCAGGTTCTTGATATAAGTGGAGCAAACATTCGTATCTTCACCCACTTTGCTTGAAATTTCCGACATGCGAGATGCTCCTGTAGCAATTGCAGTGATAATTGCGATGTAAATAGCGGGTTCGCGTACCTCCTGTTTCAGAAGATTTATCGGCTCTTCATATAAGAAAGAGATCGGGTTTAAGAACGTATTTTTTATATTGTCTTCGACACTTAACGCATCATTTATTTGCAACAGATACTGCGGTGTGCCACCAACAATACCATAAATCAAAGCCTTATCTTCATCGGACAGTTTGTTTAAATAACGACAAGTTTCTTCAAAATCGAAATGGTTTTTGTTTCTCGCAAGGGATTCTCAGAAAATTCCTCATGCTATTCTCAGAGTTAGTTTCGTTTTCATATGGATTATGAAAA
>JBGUUS010000056.1:0-10713 GCA_045133675.1 Oscillospiraceae bacterium
AATATCATAAGCGGATTTACCGTTAAGGGATTCGATCCACTCCTGTACTGTTCCGTTATATCCAAGTTCGACCGCCAGCTCATATGCTGACAGGCCGTTTTTGACTGTTGTTGAAGTTGGCATTGCTCCGCCGTTCATCAGAAACGTAGTTCCTGCTGACGTCAGAATGACCAAAATCACCGCAACTACAATCGCTGTAACTTTCTTTGCCATAGTAATACCTCCGTATGTATATTTTTAGGCAGTATTATTATACCTAATCAAGTGTTTAAAAAACGTCTCGCAGAATGAATTGCAGTTTTTAGGGAATGAACGGTATTGCGGAATTATTGAATTGCAGAATGCGTTGTGCTACAATCTATTTGTAAGAATTATGCAAGGAGGTGTTGCGATGATACGGATTGCCATTTGTGATGATTCTCCCGTTTTTTTACAGCAGGCGCAGTTCATGATCGAACATTGGGATAACCGCCCGCAGGGTATCACCACCAAGCTGTTCGAAGACGGTGATTCTCTCATCGCGTCACATTCCAAAAAGCCGTTCGATATCATATTGCTGGATGTCGTAATGCCTCTTTTGAACGGAATCGATACAGCAAGAGAGCTGCGCGAAAAAGACAAGAGCGTTAAAATCGTATTTTTGACCTCTTCTCCCGAATTCGCTGTGGAATCTTACACGGTGAAGGCGAACAACTATCTATTGAAGCCCATATCGCCGCAAAAATTATTTTCGTGCCTGAGTGAACTGGCCGGCGAACTCGAAACGGACACCAAAAGTATCACGGTAAAAGGAATTCACAGTTCCCACCGTTTTTTCCTTTCCGATATCGAATACGTCGAATCCCAGGGCAAGCATATCGTCCTTTCCATGGTTGGAAACAGAACGGTTCAGTCTCTTGACCCACTCTATTTTTACGAAGATGTGCTTCGCATCGATGACGGCTTTATCAAATGCCACCGCAGTTATATCGTAAATATCCATCACATCGAAAGCTATTCCCACACGGAAATCATAACCCGCTCCGGAAAACGCATTCCGATTTCACGAAGTTGTCAAAAAGAGTTTGAAGCGGCGTATTTCCGCGTCGTTTTCGGAAAGGCCGGTGACGGCATATGATCGAAAGCATTCTTTTCTTTGCACACTATGCATTAACCCTGCTTTTCGGCACCGTTTTGTCGTTCGCTTTCTGCGGTCTGCGCTTTGTGAAAAAAACGAATTATCTGCTCTTGTTCATCTTTGTGCTGTGCGGTGCTTTGCAGCTCAGCATCTATGGCATATTCGGTGAAACCGCAACATGGGAACTGTATCCTTTGATTACGCATTTCCCGCTTGGTATTTTGCTGTGCGGCGTTTTCAAAAAGCGTTTCGTAACGGTCCTGTCATCCATCACACTCTCCTATTTATGCTGCCAGCCGTCCAAATGGTTCGGTTTGTTCACCGGGCTTTTCACCGATAACAATATTATCGTTCTGTGTGTTCGCCTTTCGGTTATTCTTTTATCGGCGTTTATTGCAATCCGCTTTTTCGCCTCTTACATTTCCGAAATTTTCAGCAAAGACACAAAAAGCGTTCTGATCATCAGCGGCATTCCGCTGGTTTATTACGTGTTCGACTATGCGGTAGGTATCTATACCGATCTGCATATCCGCCATATTCAGTTGGTAACGGAATTTCTGTCCTTCTTCCTCTGTGTTGCCTTCGTTGCATTTTGTGTCGTCTATTATAAAGAACACGAGAAAAAGGCGGAGGCAGAACGCAAGGAGCAGATCATAGCGATCACAGCACAGCAGCAGATCAAAGAGCTCGATGCCATCCGGCAGAGCGCGCTGGAAACCAGATTGCTCCGCCACGATATGCGTTTCCTGCTTGGCAATCTGGCGCTTTCTATCCAGCAGGGTGATACCGATAAAGCGATTTCGATGATCTCCGGATTCACCGATAAAGTTGATGCTGCTTCCGTGAAGCGTTACTGCAGAAACGATACAATCAATTATGTTTTGCTCAACTTTCAAAGCCGGTGTGCCGAACTTGATATTGATTTTACCGCATCGGTTGAGATCGGCGACATCTTTGTTGACGAAATTATGCTCTCTTCGATCATTTCAAATGCTTTGGATAACGCAATCCACGCACAAAGCGACATTGCCAAAGAAAACCGGCAGATCAAACTGATGCTCAAGGATTCCGACGGGAAACTGCTTTTCTCGGTCAAAAATCCTTTCTCAAAACCGCCGCTGATCATTGACGGACTCCCGGTTTCCAACCAGAAAGGTCACGGATACGGTACGCAGAGTATCCGCTATATGACGGAGAAGCTTGGCGGAAAATATCAGTTTATTACGGAAAACAACTTATTCATTCTGCGGGTTATCCTGTAAAACACCAAACGCCCGATGCGTATGCATCGGGCGTTTTCATTTGGTACCGGGTATGATATGATGCGGCAAGGCGCTTAAAAACAAGCAATTTTTCTCACAGCGGCAAGACAACCGTAAATTCCGTAATATTATTGATACTCGTCACGCCAATCGTGCCGCCGTGGAGTTCTACGATCTGCTTTGCGATCGCAAGGCCGAGACCTGTGCCACCTGTTGTGCTCGTACGCGACTCATCCAACCGATAAAATTTATCAAACAGACGCGTCAGTTTTTCCACCGGGATCGTGTTACCCGTATTGCTGATACGGATGATCGCATTCTTTTGATCGGTATACATCGCGCATCCGATCTGCGAGTTCTCCAAGCCGTAGTTCACGGCATTTCGCAAAAGGTTTTCGAACACGCGCGCAAGCTTATCCGGATCACCGTTAAGGAGCATCGACGGTGCAATATTCGTGTCCACTTTCATGTTTTTTTCTTCCAGCATCGGATAAAATTCATTGATCACCTGTAAAAGCAGGACGGACAGATCAAACGGAACTTTCGGCAGTGCGGACGGCTGCAGATTCATCCGCGTCACTTCAAAAAATTCGTTGATAAGCTGTTCAAGGCGGTATGCTTTTTCCAGTGCAATTCCCGTATATTTCGCGCGCTGTTCGGTTGGGATATCCGGCGCTTCATTCAAAAGACTTAAATATCCGATCACAGAGGTGAGCGGCGTTTTCAGGTCGTGTGCAAGATACACGATCAGATCGGCTTTCTGCTGTTCGGCGATACGGCGTGCCTCCTCGTTCGTATGGATAAATCGCTTGAACTCCTGCAGACGCAGAGCAAAATCGGAAAGCTCACCCGGAATGCGGCTGCGCGAAAGCAAAACACGCTCATCGCTGAGCGAATCTCCCGCGATCCGCAGCATTTTACCGAGCCGCATCACATAGATCGAGGACGTGATCAGGGCACCTGCGCCGAAAAACAGCCAGGCAGCCATCCGTTTGCTCGTTCCGAGCAGATTGCCGAGATCGTATGTAAAACCGCCCCACCAGATCACATCCAACAAGATCAGGACACTCCAGTATGTCAGCGTATACAAAAGGATCCAGATCAAATATTTACCGAGAACTCTTCCCTTCAATTTTATATCCCACTCCCCATACAGTTTTGATATAGCGCGGATTGCGCGCCGGTTCTTTCAGCTTTTCGCGGATGCGGCGGATATGCACCATCACCGTGTTGCTGCTGTCCAAAAAGCTTTCACCCCAGACCGATTCGTAGATCTGCTGGGAGCTCATCACGTTTCCGGCGTTTTCGCACAAAAGCCACAGAACCTTAAACTCCATTGCCGTCAGCAGTACGGGTTCGTCAAACAGTGTGCAGATATGCGAAAGCGGATCAACGAACAAACCGTCGTATTCGTATCCTGTACGGTCGCTCTGTCCGGAATTATAGCGTGTATAGCGGCGAAGCTGCGCTTTCACACGCGCGGAAAGCTCGAGCGGATTGAACGGTTTCGTGATATAATCGTCCGCACCGGTTGCAAGACCTTTGATCTTATCGCTGTCTTCGATCTTTGCGGTCAGCATAATGATCGGATACGTGCATTTCTCGCGGATGCGGCCGCAGAGCATAAAACCGTCAGTCTTCGGCATCATCACGTCGAGGATTGCAAGATCAACGGGCAGTGTCAGTGCGGCGTTTTCCGCCTCTTCTGCGTCATAGAATTTATATACGGTATATCCTTCCCCGGTCAAAATAACTTCAACGAGATCTGCGATCTCTTTTTCATCATCAACAACAAGTACGTTCAAAAAATCCGCCTCCTTTCGCCTGACTTTATCATACCATATTCTCCGTGGTTTTTCAGCAGGCAAGACCTTAATCTTTTCTTAAATTGTAAAAGCGACACGAATACCGTGTCGCTTTTATATCATACCTCAATTTCCTTTTCCAGATGGAGCGAATACAGCAAACACTGCTTCACCGGAAGACCGAACGATTTTTCCATAACGCCGCGGTAGATGCGCAGCTGATCGTAATACCGATCTTTCAGGATCGAAGCATCGTTTACGTAGTCGGTTTTATAGTCGACAATCGTAATGCCGTCTTCTTCAAATAAAAGACAGTCCGCGATGCCCTGCAGCAGGATCGGTTCATCCGGAAGAATATCGCCTGCTTTCGTGTGCAGTTCCTTTGCCGGGATCTCATAGATAAACGGGTGCTCACGCAAAACGCGTTTTGCCGAACACATTCTGCGGTAAAGATCGCTTTTATAAAATGCGGCGATCTTTCTGCGGTTGAGTGCATCCGCTTCGTTCTGTGTCAGATACTGCCGCTCAACCAGACGGGTGATCTCGCTTTCGAGATCTGCTGATGCCGCCGCGTGATCGGCAACCTGCATAAACGTATGCAATACCGTTCCGCGCTGTGCCGGTGTGAGTCCCTGCGGCGTCAAAAAGCGCGGAAGCACCGCGAGTGTCTGCGTTTCCTCAAGTGCGTGCTTGCTTTTGGCGATTTCGGTTACGGACACCTTAACCGGAAGTTTCGTTCGGGTGGTATCCGGATATTCGTACGCGAAGCGTTCGCGAAGGACCACTTCCAATACCGGATCGGCTTTTTCTTCAAAGGAACGCACAGCCGCTTCCTCCGGTTCCTCATCCGCACCGCAGATCGTCACACGAACTTCGGTATCGTACTGCGCTGTCCGAACCTCACCGGCAGCAAGGCGGCCGCGCAGCCGGATGCACGACGGCAGACGAAGAAACGCCGAAAGCAGCCAATCAGCATAGCTGTTCGCAGAAAGCACCTCGTACGGGTGCGGCTTTTCACCGACGGCGGTCAGCGCAATACGCTCAAGCTTGCGGTCAAAATCGGTTGTATTCATCACGAAAATCAGTTTTTCTCTCGCGCGGGTCATCGCAACGTACAGAATACGCATTTCTTCGGCGAGGAGTTCCCGTTTACTCTGCATCCGGATTGCTGCAAACGGCAGACCGGCGTAGTTTTTGAGCAGATCGCGTTCGATATTTTTAAGAGCAAAGCCAAGCTTTGCACCCATCTGCACATCGGTGTTCAAATCCATCATATTGAACGGTTTTGCACAGTCGGCGATGATACAGATCGGGAATTCCAGACCTTTTGACGCATGGATCGAAAGAACACGGACGCTGTCGGTATTGGCGACAAGCGGATTGTTTCCGCCGTCAAACGATGCGCCCGATTCCTGCGCGCGGTCGAGATGCCGCAGAAATCCGGCAAGGCCTTCCGAGGCATACGATTCATACTGTTCGGCGGCGCGAAGCAGACGTTTTAAGTTCGCCTCTTTTTTCTCTCCTTCACCGAGCGCATAGACAAGCGACGAAAACGCCGTTTTTGCGTATGCCAGCCGCAGAATATCGCTTATACCCTGCGACGATGCAGCAGTGCGCAGGGTATTGAGAAGCTCGCAGAAAGCGACGCTTTTTGCATCCGTATCCTCGCAAAGAGACAGATACAGCGCCTTTTCCTTTCCGCCCAAAAGGCGGATCCGCGCAACGTCATCCGCGTCGAAAGCGCCGATCGGCGACATCATAACGGAGACGAGCGCCACATCGAGCATCGGGTTATCGGTCACACGCAGAAGATTGCGCATAACGGCAACTTCGTATGCATCCAAAAACGTATCGGCAACGGCGGCAAGGCACGGTACACCGGCTTTTCGCATCGCATCGGCATACACCTCGGATTTTCCTTTTGTTGAACGGAGAAGCACCGCAAAATCGGAAAAGCGGCAGGCGCGCGGACCGTCTTTATCCGTCACCTGAAAGCGCGAGTCCACCATCTGCCGGATCTTTGCGGCAAGGAACCGCGCTTCGCGTTCGCTTGCGCCCATCTCGCTTTCCTCCGAACAGTCCACAACACAGAACTCCGGCTCCATATCCTCACCTTTCGGATAAGGCAGCCCCGGAACGAGAAGCTCGCCGCCGGTATAATCAATATCACCGACAGAGCGCGTCATCAGCTGGGTGAACACGGCATTTGTAACGTCGCAGACTTCCTTGCGGCTTCTGAAATTCTGTTCGAGAATAATTGCGTTTCCGGTTTCGCAGACAGTGCCGTTATACGGTGCATAACGGTCTTTTCGTGCGATAAACAGTTCCGGCATCGCCTGGCGGAACCGGTAGATGCTCTGTTTTACGTCGCCGACCATAAAGAGGTTCTTTTCCCGCTTTGAGAGCATGCAGAAGATCGTCTCCTGCACCTCGCTGATATCCTGACATTCGTCCACCATGATCTCTTCGCATTCTGCGGCGAGTTCTTGGGCGAGCGCGGTCGGAACGGCGATGCCGTTTTGCTCGGTGGCAAGCAGTTTTACCGTCATATGCTCCAGATCGGAAAAATCGATCACGCCGCGCGCGATCTTTTTTTCGTACAAAAGCTCATCCGTTTCGCGGACGAGTGAAAACAGTGTTTTGACAAACGGCGCCATATACGCGCGGTCGGCTTCGTGCCGTGCGGCAGGAAACGCGGAAATATCCGCATCAAAAAAGGCTTTTGTCTCATTTTCGAGAATATCGTACGCTTTGCTTCTGCTATCTTTAACGCGGTTTTGCAGATCCGGGTCCGACGGTTTCCGCATAACGCCAAGGCGCTGTTTTGCGTGCGACTGCAAAAGTTCGCCGATTTTGTCGGCATCGCCTTTTTGCGCCGCACCGGAAAGCGCAGTAAAAAACACAAGATCATCCGAAAAAGCCGGACCGTATTTTTCATAGAGATCACTGCCCGACATTTCGGTAATTGCCTGTTCGGTCAGCGCTTTGATAAACGAAAACGCCTCTTCCCAGCGCGAAAGCAGGCTTTTCACCCATTCGCTTTCGATAATCGGCGCTGTATCCAAAAGCGCTTCTTCGGCTTTTTCAAGCCAATGCATCGGAAAAGCAAACGAGCGGATATATTCATACAGGCGGATCACGAGTTCCGCCAGACGTTTATCACCCGCAGAGCCGCAATAATATGTATGCAGATCGAAAAAGCTCTGATCCTCTGCGTCATACCGGCGCGAGAAAACCTCTTCAACCGTTTCTTTGATCAAAACATCGAGCTCTACGCTGTCGGCAATGCGCATCTCGCCGGGCAGACCGAGCAGTTCAAAATGTGTGCGGATCAGGTTTGCACAGAGCGAGTGGATCGTACTGATACGGGCGCGCGGCAGCATCAGCTGCTGGGAGCGCAGCCATTCGTTCTGCGGATCGGCCAGAAGGCGGTCGTTCAGCTTCTGCGCGATACGGCGGCGCATTTCTTCGGCAGCTGCAGTTGTAAAGGTAACAATAATCAGTTTATCGGCGCTGACCGGTTTTTCACCCGTTAAAAGACGGATCGCACGCTCGGTCAAAACGGCGGTTTTTCCGCTTCCGGCTGCTGCCGAAACGAGGATACCGTTGCCGGAAACATCGATTGCATCCTGCTGATTTTTCGTAAAGCGAACGTCAGCCATCCGTCTCCACTCCTTTCATTTCTTCCAAAACCGCTTCTTTGCTCATCCGGCGGCATTCGCGGATCGGCGAAGCATCATTGTGTCCGCAGACAGCGCGATACTCACAGTAGGAGCACGCCTTGTCAACCGGAAGTGCCGCAATACTGCCCTGATGCAGCTCCTCCGCCATATTGCAGACGAGCTTTTCAAGATATTTTCCGATGCGGCCGAGTTCGCGCAGATTCGCGAGAGATTTGACACTCTCACTCGTGAACGTGCCGTCTTTTTTGGTGGTAATCGGAATAAACGCACCGGTAAATCCCGGGTCCATTGCGTCGAGCACTTCAAGCTCGTTTAAGAGAAGGCCGTTCATCTGATAGCTCTTCTGCCACTGTTTTGCAACTTCGCCGTCCGGCGCATTCTGCGAAAGCGTCGGTTTCGGGTCGGATGCCGGCATATAGAGGATGCCGGCCGGCCGTGCACCGTCAAAATCGCCTTTTCCGTTTTTGACGATACAGTGCAGATAAATCAGCATCTGCAGGTTCAGGCCGTATAAAACATCATCGAGGTTAAACTGTTTTCTTCCGCTTTTATAGTCGACAACACGGATATAGAGCTTTCCGTCCTTGCTGTAATAGCGGTCAATGCGGTCGATCTTTCCGGCAACGCGGATGCGCGTTCCGTCAGCCGCCTCGAGGATGAGCGGTGTAACGTCCGCATCCTCTTTGATTTCGTATTCAAGCGCGCACGGCTCAAAGCCGCCCGCGATAAACTGTTCATGCAAATGGTCGGCAATACGCAAAATCGTCTGGCGCATACGGCGGCAAAGGTACAAAAACCGTTTCGACTTGTCTTCACTTCCGCCCATAACCGTTTCGATGTACGCTTCCAGCCGTTTTTGAATGAACGCATCCGCTTCCTCCCGGTTATAGCCTTCGCCGAAATCGAGTGCATCCAGCATCTCATAGAGGATCGCATGGATCAAAGAACCGGTCTCGATCGGATCAAGTTCGGCTTTTTTGACCGGGCGCAGGCGCAAACCGTGTTCCAGGAAATAGCGGAACGGACAGCGATAATAGCCTTCCACACGCGTCGGCGAAATCTGCATCGAGGTGCCGAAGAGCTTGCTCGCATTACGCAGATCGTGCAGCTTAAACTCCTGTGCCGAAAGCACGTGTTCCATCGCACGCAGATACTGTGCGGTATCTTCCCGCTCGGCAAGAACGCTGCGCAGTGATGCTGTTTCGGCGGTATCGCTCCAGTAGCGGCGCGCAAGCTGCAGCCATGCAGTCTGCGGATTCTGACAAAACACCTCTGCCGGCAGTTCGGCCGTATCCAAAAATGCTGCGCCTGCCTGTTGCGCGGCATACGCTATATCGGCGGAAAGCGAGCGTCCGCCGCCGTTTTCGGCAAATTTCGGCGCAGTAATAACGAGGCGCTCTGTTGCCGAAGTGAGTGCGCGATATGCAATCAGGCGCTCTTCATAGAGTTTTTCATCCGCCGGCGGACTGAGCTCGAGCGAAAGATCGATCAGAATGCGGCGTTCCCGATCAGAGAAAATGCCGCCTTCGGCTGGAATTTTGGGCAGCACCTGTTCATTTGCGCCAAGCACGAATACAGCGCGTTTTTTGCCAAAACGGAATCGGTCCGCGCCGGCAACCGTAACACAGTCGAGCGTCTGCGGCAGACTTCCGCGTTTTAAGCTGTCAGCCGCAAGCCGGAACAACCGCAAAAAGCGCTCGGCGGTAAGCGGCTTATTGCCCACAGTTACAGCAAGTGTATCAAGAAGCTGCATCAGCGATTCCCAGACGGCGGTTTCATCCTTTGCGCCTGCATAATCGTCCTGCAGGTATTCTTCATCAATGCGGCGCTCCATCTCACCGACTGCACCGCTTTCGGTCAGGTATTCGTAGAGCGCACGGCAAAAACCGATGCCGCTTGTTTCGCGGACGCGGTCGCAAAAATCCATCAGCGGTTCCAGTACAGTACGGCGCACCTGCTCGATTTTTTGAAGCTGTTCTGTGTCCGCATCGGTAAAATTCTCCTGAAAACCGCGCGGATGCAGTGTAAATTCCTTTTTCCACTGCGCACCGCGGATATCCCAGACGAAGCAGTAGTTTTCAAACAAACCGGCATCCTCGGGTGTAATCTTGTACATTCCGGCTTTTACAAGGCTCAAAACGCGGTCAGCCGCAAAGCCGTATGCCGCGATAGCCAGCACGTTTTCAACAAAGCGGATCAGCGGATGATCCGACGCCGGCTTCGTCCGGTCCGCAAAATACGGGATCGAAAGGCGCGAAAACGCTGTATCGAGTTTTGTGATATAGTCTCCGTCCACACGTGAAAGCACCGCGATATCCCGGTATGTATAACCTTCTTCACGTACGAGTTTGCGGATCATTGCGGCGGTATATTCCGCCTCTTCGTATGCATCGCGACACTGCACGAGCATCAGCTTATCCGAAATCCCGGCGGGCGGTGCTTTTTTTGCGGAAAACAGCGCTTTTTCCAAGGCCGAAAGTGCCGGTGTATCAAAATACGTCGTTTCCAGTTTGACCGGTGATAAAACGGCAACGCCTTCCTGACGGGCATAGCGAATAAAACGCTGCTGTTCTTTCTGCACACTGCGGAAGAGGTTTTCCTCCGCGCGCATCGGATCGATGCAGAACGCCGCATATACGTCATCGGCGCGCCGCAGAATGAGGCGGATCATCTCCGTCTCATTACCCGTAAAGCCTCTGAATTCATCAAAGAAAACAGCAGTACCGTTAAAATGATCGGTGTTCTGCAAAATCTTTCCCGCACGCGTGATATCGTCGAGCGGATCGAGATATGCCGTATGCAAAAGCGCATCGTATACGCCGTAAAGTTCGGCGGTTTCAAGCGCC
>JBGUUS010000057.1:0-7006 GCA_045133675.1 Oscillospiraceae bacterium
AGATTGATCATACCGCCCTGCAGTTTTTTGCAGAGAACCGGTGCAAGCCAGATGCCGACCATAATCGAGATCGTCATAACCCAGGTGATCGTAACATACTGCGTTGCAGTAAGCTCGGTGGTCTGTCCGAACGTAAGACCCATTGCACTCAGCGAGTTTGCCGCCGCAATCGTCTCATACGAAAGCGAGCCGACAACGCTCAGACGCAGCCACGGCAGCGCAAGGCCGAGGTCTTTCGCGAGTGTGATAACGCTGATAACGATAGCCACAGCCGGCGCGATCGTAAAGATCGCCGCGGTGGTTGCGATTCGTTTCAGTTTCTTTTTGTCCATACCGATCTCCAGTGCGCGTTTCCAGGCTTTTACGAGGAAATACACGGACTGTGCCAGCACGACGAGAATGACAATGCCGACTAAGATGAACAGAATCGGCGAGTTAATGTCAAAATTCATATTGCATACTCCTTTTTTGAGTTTTCTTGGCTTCATTATACCGCGCCAAATGACAGAAAGCAAGGCAAAAGGACAATCATCCGCCGGATACAACAAAGAAGCCCTGCGGAACATCCGCAGGGCTTCTTTCAGAAAAGGAACGTCTTATGCTTTGGAGAATTTTTTGATTACAAACAGAACGCCGATCGTGAGCAGCGTGGTGATCGCAAGGCAGATCCACGGGTTCTGGATGAACGGAGCCAGCAGGAAGCCGACAGTCGAAATACCGGCAACGGTAAGTGCGTACGGCAGCTGCGTGGAAACGTGGTTGATGTGGTTGCACTGTGCGCCGGCGGACGACATGATCGTGGTGTCGGAGATCGGCGAGCAGTGGTCACCGCAGACAGCACCTGCAAGGCAAGCGGACATGCCGATTACGCCGAGCGTGGAGCCAGCCGGGAATACAGCGAGAACGATCGGAATGAGAATACCGAAAGTACCCCAGGAAGTACCGGTGGAGAAAGCGATAACACAAGCAACCAGGAAGATGATTGCCGGCAGGAAGTTTTCAAGGCCGCTTGCATTTTCAAGAGCCATTTTAACGAAACCGTCGGAATCGAGCAGACCGGTCATGTTCTTAAGTGCAGTAGCCATAGCGGTGATCATGATAGCCGGTGCCATTGCGAGAAGACCTTTCGGAATGCACTCCATAGCCTGTTTGAAGGTGAGGAGTCTTCTTGCGATGAAGTAAACAGCGGTGATAACCAGCGCTACAATGCCGCCCCACGGAAGAGCAACGGTAGCATCCGTGTTGGAGAATGCGTCGATGAAATTCATCGAGGTATCGCCGGCCTGGCCGATGTAGATGAATGCAAATACGCAGATTACAATCAGAACAACGATCGGGAGAACGAGGTCGAATACGCGGCCTTTGGAGGTAGCCGGTTTTTCGTCTTCGTCGTCGCCCATTCTCTCACCTGCGGTGAAGAGGTCGCCTTTGATTGCGTTTCTCTCATGCAGCTTCATCGGGCCGAAGTCCGCTTTCATTACGGTGATGGCAATGATGAAGACAAAAGTCATGAGGGAATAGAAGTTGTACGGGATTGCTTCGCAGAACAGCGCGATGCCCTCACCTTCCGGAGCGAAGGAAGAAACTGCAGCTGCCCAGGAAGAGATCGGCGCGATCATGCAGATCGGAGCTGCGGTTGCGTCGATGAGGTAAGCGAGTTTTGCACGGGAGATCTTTGCTTTATCGGTAACCGGACGCATAACCGCACCAACGGTGAGGCAGTTGAAGTAGTCGTCGATAAAGATGAGAACGCCGAGAATAAACGTAACGATCGAAGCGCCAACTCTGCCTTTAACGTGTTTTGCAGCCCAATCGCCGAATGCTTTCGAACCGCCCGCTTTGTTGACGAGCGCGACGATCATACCGAGAACAGCAAGGAAGATAAATACGCCTGCGTTGCCTGCAACAGCGGAGATCAGACCGTCGTTGGTGATCTGGTCCATTGCAGTGATCGGGTTAAAGCTTGCCGAGAGAAGACCGCCAACGAGGATACCGACGAACAGCGACGAGTAAACCTCTTTCGTAAACAGCGCAAGAGCGATTGCTACGATCGGCGGGAACAGCGACCACAGCGTGCCAACCGGGCTCATGATCGAACCGGTGAAAAAGCACACAGCGGCAAAAGCTGCTACGAAAGCGACGATAAGCACTTTCGAAATGATGCCTTTTTTCATTTGAGTGAACCTCCGTTTTTCTTTTTCGCAATGAAAAAATCACGGTACACAAAAGCGTACCGTGACATTATCATCAGTCATCAGATAGCGCTCCACAAGAAGTGACAGTGTCCGGCATATTCTGCCAAGACCCCAGCAGAAAACCGCACCGCACGCGCATTTTCCACTTCGGCAAAACGTCCTTTCCGCCGCTGTATGCGGCACAGTCCGATCGGCGTACTGATACGTTTTGCAACCTCTATCCTTATTGAATTATGAACCTTATATTAACACATACTAAACGATATGTCAACGCAAAAAACGCGGAATATATGCGAAAAATCCCGATTTATCGGGCTTTTTCGACCTTCGCTCGCGCTTTATGAAACAGTTTTTTCCATAACGCATACACACTGTTTTATAAATCTGCCAGCCTTCTTAAAAGACCGCCTTTTTTACCCGCAAAGCGGCCTTTGCTTGTTTTTGCACCCGTCCTTTGTTATAATGAAAGCAGAAAGGGTGATACAATATGCTGGATAAAGTATTACAGGACGAACTGATCGAAAAAGGCCGTGCGTTCACGACCGGTTACCGCAATAATGATCCGTATGCGGATTTTGAATCGGATCAGCAGCTGAAAAAGCCGCAGCCGCCGCTCTGCAAAGCGCCGATGCGTGACGAAAGTGCGCGAATCGCACTGCCGATGGAGTTTGACGGCATTCTTGCAAAAAGCGATCTCACCGACGTGATCCGCGACCGCCACAGCGCGCGCGTTTATACCGAAGAGAGCATCTCGCTTGCACAGCTCAGCTACCTGCTCTGGTCGACACAGGGCATCAAGAGCATCCGCGGCAAATCGTACGCAACGCTTCGTACCGTTCCGTGCGGCGGTGCACGCCACGAGTTTGAGACGTATCTGCTGGTGCAGAATGTTGAAGGCCTCATCCCGGGTGCATATCACTACCTGCCGATGGAGCACGCGCTCGAGTTTTTGCATCCGGTTGAGAATATGGCGGACGCGATCGGCGAATCGCTCTCCGGTCAGCGTTGGGCATCGAAAGCAAGCGTTGTGTTCTACTGGTCGATGGTTCCGTACCGTGCAGAATGGCGCTACGGTATTTACGCACACCGCGTTGCAATGATCGACCTCGGTCACGTCGGACAGAATCTCTATCTCGCTTGCACCGGTCTCGGTCTTGGCACCTGTGCCGTTGCGGCATTCGGTCACGAATACTGCTGTGAGCTGTTCGGACTGGATGAACAGGAGGAATACATCGTCTATACCTCGCCGGTCGGAACGGTCAGCGAAAAAGACAAAGCGGAAGAACTCGCCTTCTATAAATTCGTAGAAGAACAAGGTCTGTAAGAAACGAAGGACCCGGATTTAAAATCCGGGTCCTTTTTTGTATTATTGTTCCCATATATAGCGTTCGATATATTTCGTCTGAAACGCCGGATACGGCGGCATTTTGAGAAAATACGTTTCCGACATATACGAAACCTGATAGCGGCGCTGTGCTTCTTCCTCCGTATAGATCAAAACGAGCGCCGCGTTACAGCCATACGGCAGCGGTGTACTGTAAAAGGTGAGATTGCCCCGTTGAAAAACGCTGTCTTTCAGTGTAAACCAAACGCTCGCTTCGTCTTCACCGTACAGCAATGCACCGCCGTGCTCCAGATTCTCTGTCACATACGGATAGACACGGGCATTCTTCTGTGAAAAAAGCCAGCGGTATTCCGCTTCGGTCAGACCTTCTGCAATACGCGTGTCGATATCGTCTTTCTCTCTAAGCGTACTGTCGTTTTTCTCGTGCAGTTCAATTTTCTCAAACTGTGCTGTCTGTGCAAGGTCCTGAATACTCCGGTAACCGAAATTTATATCGACCTGAACAAGTACCGCCAGCACGCACACCGCAGCGATCATCCATAGCGTAATCTTTTTCAAAGCGTGCTCTCTCCTTTCCCTATGATTTCATGATAGCAAAGGAACCGGACTCTTTCGCGTCCGGTGCCTTTCTGTTTAACCCTGTTTTCTCTTTCTGCAGAGGTATTCGTCGATCTGAACCTTGACGTTGTCCGGAATCTCGCGGGAAACCGGGCAGAATTTTGCATTCGCCATACGGGATGCAAACGCCGTGATAAAGTCGATATCCTTCTGCATATGCTCCATCTTCATCAGCTTCATCGTGTCGTAGCTGTTGTGGATGGTTGCGGTCGTCGGCGGTGCGATGCGCGCAAACGATACCGCCGGAACGCCTTTATCGGCAAACGGCGTCGAGTCGCTCGAATATACACCCTGGCGCGGTGCGATCTGGAAGCCCAGCTCGTCACCCATATAGGACAGATAGTGGACGAGTTTTTCTTCGGTCGTGCAGCAGGAAATGAAGCGGCCCATAATGCAGCCGATCATATCGAGGTTGATGTTGAGAACAACTTTTTTCAGCTCTTCCTCGCGCTGTGCGCAGTACGCTTTTGCGCCGAGCAGACCGCGTTCCTCACTGCCGCACCAGATAAAGCGCATGCCGTAGCGGTGCGGATTCTTCGCAAAATACTCTGCCATTGCAAGCAGACCGACACTGCCGGACATATTGTCGTATGCACCCTGCGAAAGCGAGGTCGAATCGTAGTGCGCAGTGAAGACGATGTACTCGTCGCATTCGCCCGGGAGGTCAAGAATGACGTTATGGGAGGTACCCATATACTCATCCTGCTCGAGCGTAATCTTTGCGGTTTTCGCATCGTTTTCGATCAGCGAAACGGCGTCTTTTGCGTTGATGTTCACGCCGAGGATCTTCTCGCCGTTTGCAACGTGTGCACGCAGCTCGCGCTGGTCGATATCGCGGTCAGCATAGTTGCAGTTGCCGTCGTAGGTGATAAAAGCGATCGCGCCGTTATCGAGCAGATCGCGATAGCGCCAGTAGCCGAGGTAGCCGTCGAACAGGACGATCTTTCCTTTGCACTGCGAGAGCGAATATTTATCCGACTCGGTGAGGTAATAAAGCTCGCCTTCGATCTCGCCGGAACCGGCATTCAGATAGCCTTTGCATGGAATCTCTTTGCCGTCAACGGTGAGCGTTGCGTTCTTGATCGTTGCCATCTGTACTTCAAACGGCATCAGCGAAGCTTCAAGTCCCATTTCGGCACAAACACCTTTGATATACTCCGCCGCTTTCAGCTCTTCCGCGCTGCCGCCCATACGGATGTATGCGGTATCGAGGAAGATCTGTTTCATTTTTTCATTGGTCATTATTGGTCTCCTATCAGAAGCCGAACAGCTTCTCTTTTAATTCTTCGGTAATCGCACCGCTGTATTCGCTGATTTCGAATACTTCGGCAAAACGGATCGCGGTTCCCTGATCCTCGCCGTATTTTTCGATGAGCTCTTTGCGGAAGCGCGCCGCCGTTTTCGCAAAACGAACGCCGTATGCGCCCGGCATTTTTGCAAGTTCTTCATCGGTCGTATCCGGTTTCACTTCTCCGACAAGCCATGCATAGCGTGCTTCGTCGCCTTCCGGAACCTCTTCACCCGCGGTGAAAGCAAGCCATTCGTAAACCTGCGATACGTTTGCGTGGCTGATCGCGTATTTGTACTCGATCGTCGAATCAATGTCCATCGCGATATCGCCTTTGAACGGCGGGTTCGTGAAGCGATCCTCGTAATAGAGGATAACCGGCGTTTTGCGCAGTGCCGGCGCATCCGGGCAGACGTTCGGCACGATCAGCAGATACGATGCATCCTGCACGAGCTGACCCGTTGCGCGGTGGTCTGCGTGGTAATCGTTCGGGCGATGGGTGAAAATCAGATCCGGCGCAAATTCGCGGATATAGCGGATGAGGCGGTGGCGGTTTTCGAGCGTCGGCATCAGCGTACCGTCATCAACATCCCACACGTCGTAGCGGATGCCGAGGATCTCGGCGACTTTTGCGGATTCTTTCGCGCGAACGGCGACCGTTTCGGCAAAGCTCATCGACTGATGACCTGCTCCGCCGTTGGTCAGGCTTAAAAAGCGCACTTCATAGCCCATTTCAACGTATTTTCTTGCAAGACCGCCTGCGCGGAACTCGCTGTCGTCCTGATGGGCACCGATCATTAAAATTTTCATGGGTAAAATCCCCCTTTCTTGCTTTCCATTGTAGCACAGCAAAGCGAAAAAGAAAAGATGAAAAAACAGGACGGACTCAAAAAGTCCGTCCCGTTTGCGTGGGTTTGCGGTTTGTGTTATGCGATCAGAGAAATCTTAAGTTCGGCGTGCTTCCAGACGCAAACCGACAACTTTGTCATTCAGATACGCTACGTTCAATGTGCAAGCTATCGTTCCTTGATTATCTACCGCTGTCGTTCCATATCGGCGGACCATAACGTAAAGACCGGAATAACCAAGTTGTTGCTGTTCTTTTTTTGTCAGCAAATCATTGATATCGCCGCTATAATTGGAAGTTTCCCGTCCTGTATATTCAAGAATGGCATTTTCTGCTTCCTCACGGCTCATCCCAAAGGTTACGCCCCATGCTCGCATATTTCCCGGTTTTCCCCGGAACATGATAATGGATCCAACTCCGGCTTGCATATATGTATCGCCGTCTTTTCCGCTTGGGATGATATTGGCTTTGTAAAAGAGATCACCGCTTTGAACGGAGATCGTTCGCGTTATTACGTTGTGCGACGGGTCATCCGGATCATGAAAGTCGCGGTACAATTCCGGAAAAACAATCGGAAAATCCTGCACGGTCATTCCTCGCGCATTTACAGTTTTTCCGGCGATCCAATACTCATCAAGCGGAGCTTTTTCAGAACCTACCCAATCCGGAATATCATCGTTGGCACAGGATACAAAGCTTAGGCAGAGAATCGC
>JBGUUS010000058.1:0-3440 GCA_045133675.1 Oscillospiraceae bacterium
ATGAAAGGCGATACCGATCCGGATCTGCTCGAGAACCATCATATCCTCAACGACCTTGTTCATGATATGGATAAAACCCGTCTGACCACCATGGCAGCAGTTTCGATGTGCCCGATGGACAGCCCGTACATCCAGATCCCGGATACCGTTTCGTACAACCACTACTTCGGCTGGTACGGCGGCGACACCACGATGAACGGTCCGTGGTTTGACGCATTCCACGCAAAATATCCGAACATTCCGATCGGCTGCTCCGAGTACGGCTGTGAGGCGCTGAACTGGCACACCTCCAAACCGTTCCAGGGTGACTATACCGAAGAGTATCAGGCATTCTATCACGAGGAACTGATCAAACAGCTCTTCACCCGCAAATATATGTGGGCAACCCACGTATGGAATATGTTCGACTTCGGCGCTGACGCACGTGCGGAAGGCGGCGAAAACGGCCAGAACCACAAAGGCCTCATGACCTTCGACCGTAAGTATAAGAAAGATGCATTCTACGCTTACAAAGCATGGCTTTCCGACGATCCGTTCGTTCATCTGTGCGGCAAACGCTACATCGACCGCGTTGAGGATGTAACGAAAGTTACCGTTTATTCGAACCTGCCGGAAGTTGAACTCTTTGCAAACGGCGAAAGCCTTGGCAAAATCGCAGCAGAGGATCACTTCTTCTACTTCGATGTTCCGAACGTTGGCGAGACCAAACTCGTTGCAGTTGCAGGCGACTTCAAAGACGAAGGCATCATTCGCAAGGTTGAAGTATTCAACGAAGAATACCGCCTGAAAGAGAAAGGTGCAATTCTCAACTGGTTCGATATCACTGAGCCGGAAGGATATCTCTCGCTGAACGATAAGATGAGCGATATTATGGCAGCACCGGGCGGCGCACAGCTGCTCATGTCGATGTTCGGCGCACTGATGCCGAAAGAAGGTGACAAAGTTCAGGGCGGTTTTGAAATGAGCTCGGCTATGCTGCAGATGATGGGTGGTTTCACGCTGCTCCGCCTGACCGCAATGATGGGTTCGATGAACGTAAACTTCACGAAAGAACAGCTTCTCGACATCAACGCAAAACTCAACCAGATCAAAAGAGCGTAAGCTTTGAAGAAGAAAACCCTCGGATTTCCGAGGGTTTTCTTTTTTGAAAAAATGTGATACAATGACAGCAGAACATAACCGGGAGGTCGGCATATGAAAAACAGAGACTGGTGGAAAAATAAAGTTGCGTACGAGATCTATCCGCGTTCGTACAAAGATACGAACGGCGACGGTGTCGGCGATTTGCGCGGCATCATCGAAAAGCTCGATTACTTAAAAGATCTCGGCGTTGATATCGTCTGGATCTGCCCTGTGTACTGTTCGCCGATGGCGGATGGCGGCTACGATATCTCCGATTATCAGAATATCGATCCGCTGTTCGGCAATATGGATGATATGGACGAGCTCATCAAAGAAGCGGATAAGCGCGGTATTAAAATTTTGATGGACCTCGTTCTCAACCACTGTTCCGATGAGCACGAATGGTTTAAAAAAGCGCTCGCAGATCCGAACTGTGAAGAAGCCGGTTATTTTTATTTCCGCGAAGGTAAGGACGGCAATCCGCCGAACAACTGGCGCTCACTTTTTGGCGGAAGCGCGTGGGAACCGGTCGGTGACGGCAGATGGTATCTGCATCTGTTTGCAAAAAAACAGCCGGACCTAAACTGGGAAAATCCAATTCTGCGCGATAAGCTCTACAACATGATCCGCTGGTGGCTCGACAAAGGTTTGGGCGGTTTCCGTATTGATGCGATCACGCACATCAAAAAAGAGGAGACGCTCGCTTCGCTTCCTCCGGATGCGGATGGCTTTGCAACGTGCTTCCCGTCCGCGCTCAACTATCCGGGTATCGGCGATTTCCTCACTGAACTGCGTAAAGAGACATTTGACCGCTATGAATGTATGACGGTCGGTGAGGCGAGCGGCGTTCCGATGAAGCAGATCGGCGAATATATCGGCAAAGACGGCTATTTTGATGCCATTTTCGATTTTACGTATGCCGAGCCGTATTCGGTCGGTTATGCGTGGCATCAGTTTTACCGAAACGGCGAGTGGTCGTTTGACGACTGGCGCGAAAAAATCTATGACTCCCAGCTGAAAACACAGGAGATCGGATACGGCGCGGTCTTCCTTGAAAATCACGACTATCCGCGTGCGATGTCGCGCTTTTTGCCGAAATCGCACCATTCCAAAACAGCGCAGAAAATGCTTGCCACACTGCTGTTCTCGCTGCGCGGTATTCCGTTTATTTATCAGGGTGAGGAACTCGGTATTGATAATCCGACCTTTAAAACGATCGAGGAGATCGAGGATATCTCGACGAACAATCAGTACCGCGTTGCACTTGCAGACGGTTTGACGCCGGAAGAAGCGCTTTCCGCCGTTTGCTTCCCGAGCCGCGAAAATGCGCGTATTCCGATGGTTTGGGATGAGAGCGAAAACTGGGGCTTTTCCACCGCAAAACCGTGGAGCACACTGCACGACCGCGGCGGTGATTTCTGTGTTGCACGCGCAATGCAGGATCCGGATTCGGTCTATCATTTCTACCGCGAGCTGATTCGTATGCGCAAAAGCGAGGCATACGGCGATACGGTCGTCTTCGGTCGTTTCGCACCGATTCTGGAAACGGAGGACCGCCTGCTCGCTTTCACACGCAAAGGCGAAACGCAAAAACTCGCTGTCATCTGCTCGTTCAGCGACAAGGCGCGTACTGTCGAACTTCCGGAGGAGGGAAGCCTCCTTCTCGCAAACGGCGCGGTGCTGAACGGAAAAACGCTTTCGCTCGAGCCGTGCGGCAGCGCAGTGATTGAAATTTTATAATACCCAAAATGAAAAGGGACCGGCAGTTCAATGCAGCCGGTCCCTTTTATTCTTTTGTGCGAAAACTCGTGTTCACGAGCCGATTCTTCGCCGTGTTATTTTACCTCGATTACGTTAACGGAGTGCGGTTCAAGTGTGATTTCGCCCGTATACGGCATCCATTCTGTCGTGACAACGCCTACTTCGGTGCGGTCGATGTCGTTATACGACTCCTGCGACGGACCGTTCAGCGTGTGAATCCGCATTTCCTTGCAATCATCGCCCAGCATATCGAGTGCGAGCTTATGCGCGTTATTCGGATCTTTGTTGCAGGCGGCGATTGCGTACATACCGTCGCCATAGGTAACAACCGCGTCAACTGCGTTGACCGTCTTGATTTTGCCTTCATCTTCACCGGTGAGTACCGGAACATCTTCGCTCCACGATTTCAAAACGGTGTCTTTGAGCAGATTTGCATACAGTTCAAATACAAAATACGTCGGACGGAGAACAAGACCGTCGTCGTACGTATAGATCGCGCCGCGTGTGTTGACAACCGGCGAGAAGCACGCCATTTTGACGATATCGCAGTTTCTGAG
>JBGUUS010000059.1:0-5814 GCA_045133675.1 Oscillospiraceae bacterium
TCGGACGGATAACGCGTTACCGATGCACCGGCATCGAGCAGATCCTGTTCAAGCACGTCATTGAACGATTGCATCGCATCATAATTGCCGGTCGGCGTTTCGATTTCAACATAGCGTTTCAGGCGCTGTAAAAACGCCTCTTCGCTGCAGAAGTGATACATCTCAGACCATCCTTTCGAACGCTTCGGCTACCAGCACTTTTGCATCGTGGTGATAGGGCGAAGCAATATCCTCATATCCACTGTCGCGGTCGAGCGGTCTGCCCGATGGCAGATAGCCTTCGTAGCCGTTTGAATAACAGCAGATGACCGCGTATTTTCCGCTTTTTTCTTCCAGTTCCGCTTTCAGCCTGCACGCATCGACCGATGCATATTCAAACGGCAGGGAACAGAGCATAACGCCCATAACATCAAGCACACGAAGCTGTGCGGTGTATCCGTCGCGCTTTGTTCCGTATGTTTTTCTCTGCAAAACGGAGCGGCAGGCGATATATTCGCGCTGCTGTGCGCCATCCTTGCAGGCGCTTATCTTTTCTTCAAGGTAAGCCAGGATCTCGCCGCGCTGCGTTTCGCTGAAAAATTCCGCAGGCGGCAAGAACAGCTCGCTCATCTGCGCGCGAATCGGACCCAAAAGCGGTGCCGCCGTTTTAAGTGAGCGGAGTACCGCCTCTGCCCAGATCGCACCGAGCCGTTCGCACTCTTCAAAATCGGCCTTTTGGCGGGTATACCGCGTGGAGGCATCGGCGCAAGCACCGTTTAAGAAAAGGGTATCCGTATTTTCGCGGCGGGTTTGCAGGTATTTGTCGCATCCGTAAACAAGGTCGCGCGAATTCAAAAGATTGCTTTCGTTCAAGACTGTCGGATGGCAGGCATATACCGTCAGCAGGATATCGCGCTTTTCTTTCTCTTTTGCGGAAAACAAAAGGGCATCGCACGGCATATCGTACGTGGATTCTTCGCGCACGCGGTCACGGTACGAACCGACGCCGCGCACCGTCGTGTGTGCATACTGTGCAGTTACTTCATGGAGACTTTCATACGCCGCCGCGGCTGCTTCTGCCGCCGTCTGTACGATAAAATCAAAATACGCGCCGTCGTAGCAGGAAAACGAGCGGAAGATCGATTGCGGTGCGGCGTGTGTGTGGATCGCGCTGACCTGTACGGCATTGTCCGAAACCGGGAGGTGCGCGCAGATTTCTTTGCGGATTTCAGCCGCCATATAATCAGGCACGCCGAGCGTATCGATCACGCAGATAACGGCGCGTTCGCCGCCGTCGTCCAGCACCAGTGTTCTGACCGAAAGCGGGTCGTGCACACCTTCGGCGGAAGCTTTTCTTAAATCAAATCCTGCCATCGGATACGGCTTTTGCGGTGTGATATCCCGGATGGCAAATCCGGCTTTCAGCATACAGAGTCACCGGCTTTCATCAGATGTTCCGCAGCTTCCGTTTTTCCGGCGGCAAACAGCGCAAGTGCCGCCGCGCTGACGACCGCCTCGGTCTGCGGTGTTTCGATGCATCCGATCTGTTCGATCGCGCTCGCTTTTTCGAGCAGCATCTTCCGAAGCGGCGTTTCATTTGTCAAAAGACTGCCCGCAAGCAAAAGCGTGAACGTGCCTTCTGCCTGCGAAACAACGGTCTGTACCGAAACCGCCAGTTCTTCGGCGGCGGTTTCAATCAGCTTTTTCGCGGTCGGGTTGTTGTTTTCGCAAAGGCGGCATACCACTTCGGTCACCAATGCGGCGCGCTTGCGGTGGTCACCCTGATTGACCGCGCGCAGAAGCCGGCGCGGTGTTTCAAGATCCACTTCAAAATGTGCCATAACGGCACGGTAAAATTCTTCGTCCATCGGGATGCGGCGGTCAGCCATCCGGGCAGTTGTGCGGATGGCGTTGATACCGATATCGTATCCGCCGCCTTCGTCACCAAAGAGCGGACCCCATCCGCTTGCTTTGATGAATCCGCGGTCTTTGAGCAGGTAGGTAACCGCGCCCGTTCCGGCAATCATGGCAACAGCCGGAGAAAGGCGGCTTCCGGCAAACCATACCGGAAAAATATCGCTGTCACACTGGACGTTTTCGCATCCGGTGACTTCCTTGAAAAACGCCTCGTGCAGCTCGCCGCAGAAAACCTCGACGGCGGCGGATGCCACGAAAATACCTTCAATCGGCATCGAATCGATTCCGGCATCGGCAAATGCGCTTTTGATACTTGTGCGGATCGCCTCGGCGGCGGCCTCTTTTCCGCAGAACAGATAGTTCGACGGGCCGCCTTTTCCGCGGCCTAAAATCGTTCCGCTTTCGGATACGAGCAGGCAGCGCGTGTTCGAGCCGCCGCAGTCAAATCCGGCAAAAATCTTCTCATTCAGCATATCGGATCGCCTCCCGGGTGTCCTGTTTCTAATTGGTTCCATTATAGCATTCTGCTTTTAAATAATAAAGTCTATTCGTGAAAAAATGTTGATTTTTCCCAAGAAGAATGCCGTTTTCCTTGCAAGCAAAAACAGGGCAGGTGATTTTCACCTGCCCTGCGCGGATTCTGTTTTGTCTTATCCTTCGCTGAAGGAATCTTTTGCTACGCCGCACAGCGGACATTCAAAATCTTCCGGGAGTTCTTCCCACGGAGTTCCCGGTGCGATTCCGCCTTCCGGATATCCGAGCTCCTCATCGTATTCCCATCCGCATACTTCACAAACGTATTTCATTATCCTGTTCCTCCTTTTTTAGTTCAGTTCGGTCATCCAGAGACCGTGCAGATTGCAGTAGGCGTAAACCGCTTCCGGTTTTTCGTTATCCAGCGCAAACGTTACGTGCGGTGCCTCGCCCGGCTGCAGGTAAACTCTGCGGCTGCCTTTGTCCGTAACGAGTTGGACCCATTCGATCCAGTGGACTTCTTCCATCGGGTGATTGACAGAACCGACGTTTACTTCCACAGCATTTTCTTTTACCGTGACATCCGGTTTGTGTTTTTCGCCGCTGGCTTCCACCGTGTTCGGAACCAGTTCTTTCATCTTATGACCACAGCAGAAAGGATTCACGCCGCTGTCTTTTACTACTTCAACAACATTACCGCAGTGCGGGCATACATAAAATTTCACGTTTTTCATATTCTATTCCTCCGTTTGGTTTGAGAGTGATTTGTTTTTTTATTGTGGCTTTATTGTACCACGCTAAAACCGATCCTTCTGTGACTTTATCACACTTTTTAAAGAAAAACGGAGATTTTTGAAAAATACACGGTAAACCGAAAACGCCACGGGAACTCCCGTGGCGTTTGCTCTGTATTCTCTTATTTTAACAGCTCATCCATGCATTCGCCGTCAATATCGGGCATCGAAAGGCCCATTGCTTTGGCGAGTGTTGCGGTTTCGTCAACGATTTTGCCGTTTTGGATGACGACACCGGTTTTAAAATCCGGACCCATGCAGAGAAACGGCGGCTGCGGTCCGCGCTCCGGTGCATGGCCGTGTGTTGCATTGCCATAGCGATAGTCGGAATTGTCGATCGGGCGGATCAGCGGACGTGTCCACGCTTCGCCGAATGAGGTGAAGCCGTCGCTTTCTAAAACGAAGGAGAAATCACCGGTAAGGTGATATTCCGCTTTCACTTCCTCTGCGGTATAGACACGGCTGATCGCATAAACCTCTTCGTCACGCAGCTTGAGCAAAAACTTGTGCACGCGCGTTTTCAGTTCTTCGTCATTTGGGTCGCGGAGCATAACGTGTGCGGAAAAACCGACCGACTGGATGAAAGCGTCCCAGTCGAGTAGGTCGCCGTTTTCGTTCGTCCGGATGAATCCTGCTTCGGCCATCAGTACGTTCAGGTTGAGGATGCGTTTGATCTCCATCTGACCGTGGTCGGAGAGAACGACGAAATCCGTGTCGTCGTAAATACCTGCATCTTCTGCCGCGCGCATCAGCATGCCGAGATGTTCTTCGGTCAGATCGAGTGCTTCGTTGACCTGGTTATTGAACAGACCGGTTGCGTGGCGTGTGCTGTCGACGTGTCCCGGGTGTGTGAACAGTAAATTCGGTTGATAACGGCGGATGATCTCTGCGGCACATTCGATTTCCAAAGTGTCATACGCCGGGTGACGCGGCGCACTCGGATCCTGTTTTAATACGAGCGGAAGAACGATCTCCTGCAGCAGGTCTTCTCTTGTGCCGAGCTGGCGGAACGGTTCACCCGGATCGTCGCCGGTGTAATCATCGATGATCTCCGGAACGAGCCAGTCGATTGCCGCGTCTTCGCCTGCGGTTACCGGCCAGCGGCAGGCACAGGTGGTGAGTCCTTTTTCCTTTGCCGCGTGAAAAATCGTCGGTACATTCAGTTCCTTGAGATAGTTAAACCAGCTGCCGCTTTTTCCCGGAACAAAGCGGGTGTTGTGCGGAACACCGGTGCGGTCCGGGTAACAGCCGGTGATGATGGAAGCATGAACCGGATGTGTTGCGGCCGGATATACCGTCTGCACTTTTTCAACCCGGGAACCTTTCTCAAACAGGCGTGAAAAATACGGCTTCTTCTTTAAGTATTCGAGGTCTTCAAAGACCATTGCGTCGACGGACATAACGATCAGATGTTTTGCCATGGTGCGTCCTCCTTTTCGGTTTGAAAAGTGATCTGTTTGGTTCCATTATAAAAGCTTGAAGAAGGGAATACAAGACCGGATTTATTCTTCCGGTGCTTTCATGCTGTTTATCATCCGGATATAATCTTCCAGCCGGTTTTCCTCAAGATCGAGAAGAACCTCCTGATTGAGCGGGTCACACACATTCAGCTTCGGATATGCGTAGTCGTATTTTGCGTTGAAAAATCCTTTTTTCAGCGCTTCTACGATGAGAAAAATCTCCTGCCAGTGGTAATATCCGAAACCGCGCTCGTTTTCCTCCATCATCGATGTGAAGTAGAGAAACTCGTCCAGCCGTAAAAGAACACGGCTGATTTCTTTCGGAACAAGGTCGTCTTTGTGAAAGAAAGTCAGTGCTCTATAGGTATCCTTCAGCAGATCCTGGATCTCGCAAAGCGGGAGCTCCTCCAGATTTAAGACGCGGTGCGTCATATCGTCCCATGCATCGGAGATTCCGATCAATTCCGTTTTGTTCATGCCTGCCTCCTTATCTGCCGAACAGCTTTTCGCAGGATTCAATGGTCGTGTACTCTCCTGCGTATTCCTGCATAAATGTGTGCATGGCGTGGTGGCGGTCGCCTGCTTCAACAAAAGCAACGCCGCGAACGCCGCCGTTCATTACCTTCGGGATGTATACGATTTTCCAGGTTTCCCAAACGCCATAGAATGCCATAATAAGTCCTCCTCAGTCTTCTTCGTAGATGATGGTGATTTTTGCGGACGGTGCCGCAGGTGTTTTCGCAGCCGGAGCGGCTGCTTTTGTCGGCACTGCCGGTGAAATAACCGGAGCGGGAGCCGCCGCTGCCGGAACGGTATTCTTGTTTTTCGATGAGTTATACGATGCGTGCATGACCGTCAGCTGTGTTGCGTCCAAAAATGCACCGATCTCGGCCAGCAGAACGTCTTCACGAACCGTGAGGTTCGGATAGAGCAGGTCGTAATAAGCGGTGGAGAGGTCGGATGCATTCATATTCGGATTCGCCGCTTTGTAAGCCAAAATGTCGTCGGAGAGCTTTTTATACTCCGGCATGCTTCCAAGCGCGGCCAGCAGTGCATCGTACATCGGGATGTCGTGGTCGAGGCTCAGAAAGCGGACGGAGGCGACATTGGCGATTTCGAAAGCGACCGCATTGCCTTTCTGATACGTCTCTGTGTAGACAGGATACGTCTTGCCTTTCCGTTCGATATAG
>JBGUUS010000060.1:0-4152 GCA_045133675.1 Oscillospiraceae bacterium
ATAGATTTAAAGTGCGCAATTTTGACGAATACGGATAGAAAGAAGCGCGATTTGCCTTAAAGTTTGTGCGTTACGGAAAAGCTTTCAAAAAGACAGAAAATTCAAAATTTTCCTCTTGCGTTTGCGACTTTGACGTGCTAAAATGTGCGCGAACAAATGAATCACACTTTTTTCGCCTTCTTCGACTCAAAGGAGACACACGATTATGTTAAACCGTGCACTGCATTATTTCCGCGCTTCTTTGTCCGATATTTATAATTTACGCGACGAGAACGCAAAAGGCCGACTCATCAGCCTCGGCAGCGCCCTCATCACCGCACTTTACAACGTTTTTATCACCGGCGTTTTTTACACGGGCTTCCTCACGATGTACGATATGTCCATCGAGGATGTCGGTATCATCTCGTATATTCCGCTCATCGGCAACTGCTTCTGCATTTTCTCGTCGATGATCCTGGAGCGGTTCAAAAAGCGCAAAGCCATCCTGATCGCCTCGAAAATCTTCTTCTACGCGATGTACATTATCGCCACCACGATGATGCCGCTGTTCGTTCACGATACCGGCGCGCGCGTGCTGTGGTTTGCGATTATCCTTTTTGTTGCACACGCAGTCTATGCGCTGTTCAGCACCGGCTTTACGCCGTGGTTTTACGCGTTTTATCCGCAGGACAACGAAAAGCGCACGCGCTATCTCACCTTAAACCAGATCTTTTCCTCGATCATGTCGAGCGCAACGCTGCTGTTCAGCAGTTTTATCACCGACGCACTTGCCGAAACGCCGTTCGCTGATACGATCATCATCATCCTGCGCTACGTTGCTTTTGCACTCGTTCTTGTTGACGTTGCGATGCAGGCCTGCGCTGTTGAGCATCCGTATCCGAAAGCGGACAAACCGAATCTGATCCAGATTTTCACGCTTCCGTTCAAATACAAAAAGTTCACCGCCTGCCTCATTATGATGTTTGCGTGGAACTTTATCGCGAACGTTCCGGCGCTGTGGAACTACCACCTGCTCGAAAACCTCGACTTTTCCTACACGCTGATCAACGCAATGTCGGTTATGTACACGGTCATTCTGGTTCTGACCTCCGGCATCTGGCGAAAAATCCTGCGCCGCTATTCGTGGATGAAAACGTTCGCGATCGCCGTTTTGCTCTGGCTGCCGACGGAGCCGCTGTTCTTTTTCATGACAAAGGACACTTCTTTCTTATACGTTCCGTTGTGCACAATACAGAATATACTCAGCGTAGGATTAAACCTCTCGTATGCGAATATCCTGTACATGAATCTTCCGGAGAAAAACTCCACCACGCATATTGCGTTCTTCACGATCGGATGCAACTTCTTTGCCTTTCTCGGTCAGCTCGTTGGCGCATTCGTCAGCGGCATCGGCGGCGATACCCCGTTCATCCTCTTCGGTATGGAGATGTACACCGTTCAGTACAACACGCTGATCCGTTTCGTGCTGATGGGCATTCTCGGCGCGGTCTGCTTCTTCGGCTGGCGAATGTTCACGCCCGACCGCGATATTAAAGATATCGACGATGAAAAGGAATTCGACCGCAAGCTCAAAGAAGAATCGCAGAAGCTGCGCGAGCGCATGCTTGCCGAGCGTGCCGCGAAAAAAGTGGAAGAAGAATCGGAAGCCGCAAAAGCGGAATCCGCCGAAGCGGACGAAGCAAAGCCGGTCGTAGCGGACGATGCACACGACCATCTCTCCGAAGAAACCGAAGATCTGCTCTCGGTTCACATGAAAGCATAAAGACAGAAAAAATGCGAAAGCCTTCGGGCTTTCGCATTTTTGTTATCTCCAGTTTTTGTCGATGCTCTCGCGGATGATCTCCACGTAGCGGCGAACCTTTTTGATATCGCGGTTGACTGTGTAAACGTCGCGCTGTGCGATCTCGAGCGTGCAGCCGCGCGCGGTTGTCACCGTCTTGTCGATGTGCTTACGGAACGCCTCTTCGTCGAGCGCTGCACCGATACCGAGATAGTTCGGGCTCGGTTTGCGGTGATAGATCGTGCTGCTTCCGCGGAGTTTGTCCGCCATGAATTCCTCATCGCACCACGGCGAGATCGAGACTTTTTTGAGATTCGGAAGCGTTTTGATATCATCCCAGAATGTATGCACCGGTTCGCAGCAGCCGTAGCTCAGTCTGCCGAAACGCTCGGCGATGCGCGCATAGCACGGAAAAATGAACTCATGGAACATTGCCGGGGATACGCCGACCGTCTCCTGACTGTCGAGGAAGCCCCATACGTCCGTCGACTTGATCGGACCTTCCTTGTCCGGCTCGTCATAAAACGCGAAGCTGCCCTGCGCCAGCCATTCAAAGCCGCGTGTCTGCATCAGCACGTTTTCTTTTTCCAGCAGATCGAAATACGCGAGATATGCATCACCGACGCGCTCCATCATCTGCATAAACAGCTCCGGATATTCATACATCGCACAGAACATATTCTCCATACCCATCATACGGACGATTTTCTGTGTCGGAACGGCATACAGACAGTCACTGACGAGTTTAACCGGCAGGATATCGCCGATCGCATCGTTCACTTTTTCCATCTGCTCAAGCGTTGCCGCCTTGTTGACGCTCATCTCGCTCGGCATAAGGATCTTATCGAAATCTTCCTCAAGGTCCTCGATGATATGCTCGATGATATGTCCGGTCTCAACGCCGTCGCTGTTGTGCAGAACCGTCTCTTTGATTTCGTGACCGAACAGCTCAAAACGCGTGTTCCAGCGCATCTGATAATACGGCGGAACGGCCTTATCGTCATTGTACAGCTCCAGATTGATGCACGCATCGATCAGATTGCGCTCAATCGTACGGGCGAACGGATCTTCACACTGAAGCTGCGGATCGAGCACTTCCCGCGCAAAGGTTCCCGTTTCGATGTGGATCATCGGGCGTTCGCCGCGGCACATATTGTGCTTTTTCCAGAGTTCAACGAGTTTTATATTTGCATCCGACTGTGCAAGCTCCATCTGATGCGCTGCAAGGCTGCGGATCCGGGCAAGATCTCTGTCGTTCATTATCATAAATCTCCTTTTCTTCAGGAAGCGGTTTTCTTGGTTCTATATTACCGCGCAAACATCGGGTTTGTCAATCCCGCCTTGCGTACAGAAAGCGAATATGATATCATAAAAACAGCAAAACAGAGGAGGAACGCCATGCATCTGCTCACAAACCGGCTGATTATCCGCCCGATGGAACCGTCCGACTGGTGTGTTGTACAGCGCATCAGCGCCGATTTTTCCGTATCGCCGTACCGGTATTTCGACCACGCTTTTTCGCTTTGCGACGAGGCGATGCAGCGCCTGACAGCGAATTTCGCCAAAAGCGGGCTGTTTTTCTCCGTTTTACTGAACAGTGAAATGATCGGTTACGTCTGTTTCCACGATGACGGCGGCATATACGATCTGGGGTTCAGCTTTCTTTCCGCATATCACGGCAAAGGATACGCATACGAAGCGTGTACGGCGCTTCTCGATTATTTTGCGCGCCAAGGCATCAGCCGCTTCACTGTCGGAACCGCGCTCGAAAACACACCGTCCGTACGTCTGCTCGAAAAGCTCGGTTTTTCGCTCGTTTCCAAAGAAGAACTCGAATTTCACAAAGGACACCCGTTTACCGGCGGGAATTATCGAAAGGGGTAAGTATGCAATTCATCGAACAGTACCGTGCGTTTCTGGACACATTCGGCGAAGCACGGATTATGGTTCTCTCAACCTCGAAAAATAATCATGTCACCTCCCGAATGATGAGCATCATCCACATAGACGAGGCATTCTATTTTCAGACCGATAAGAATTTCCGGAAATACGAACAACTGAAAAGCAATCCGAATGTTGCGCTCTGCATCGAAAATATCCAGATAGAAGGTATTTGCGAGGAGATCGGCCGCCCAACGGAATATCCTGCTTTCTGCGAGCAGTATCAAAAGCATTTCGCCAATTCGTACCGCCGCTATACGCCGCTTGAAAACGAGCGCCTTTTCAAAATTACCCCGCAGTTTATCGAACGCTGGCTCTATCTTGAAGGCATTCCGTTTATGGAAACATTTGATATTGAACAGCAGGAGTATCGGCTGATGCAATATGAAGGCGTGTAAGAGGATGTGTACCGGGTATGTCTCTTGAATATA
>JBGUUS010000061.1:0-7005 GCA_045133675.1 Oscillospiraceae bacterium
CCTGATCGCAGCTACCACTGCTTGGGATGGCATCTGCTTCTCCAAATTCGTACCGAGCACCAAGACGATGACCTTTGTTGAAACTTCGTACGACTACAGCGATCTGATCGGCATGTACGCTGTTGAAGTTCCGGTAACCGCTTCCAACACCGCTGCTAACGTTGCTCACGGTTCGCTTATGAGCATCACGGCATCCGGCGAAGGCACGGAAATCGACGAAGATGCAGTTGCAGTAAAAGACGGAGAAGTTGTAATGAACCTCACCGAGACCGAGTCTTCCACCAACGGCTTGATCGAGATCACCTTTGATCCGGAAGCTCTGGAATTCGTTGATCTCGTAAGCGGCGCAGCTTACTTCGCAGTTAACACCGACGAAGCAGCAGACGGCAAGATCGTATTCGCATACGCTTCCGATTCGGAAATCCCGGCTGAAAACATCCTTGCAGCTCTCACCTTTGAGGCGCTCGACGAGACGATCGACACCACGATCAATGTGAAGACCCTTGAACGCAACGACGAGGAAATTGATGAAGACGCTACAACCGTTAACGTCAACAACAAATCCACCGACAATGCGCTGAAGATCCTCACGATCGTAAACGGCGATCTGAATCCGGAATTCGATCCGTTCGTAACCGAATACGAGATCGAAGTTGGCTACGAAATCGAGAATATCGGTGTAACCGCTGTTGCAAGAGATGAAGCTGCAACGGTTGAGATCGATAACCCGGACCTCGTTGCAGGCGAAACCACGACCATTACGATCACGGTTACGGCTGAAAACGGCGATGAACGTGTTTACACGATCGATGTTACCCGCGCGGCAGCTCCGGCTCCGGAAGAAACTCCGGAAACCGGCGACATGGATACCTTCGGTATCTTCATGCTGATCGCTGCAATGGCTTGCGCAGCATACCTGTTCCTCGAAAACAAGAAGAGCAGAGCGTGATTAAGCGCAAAATAAGCTAAAATTAAAACCGCCGCCCGGCATATTACCGGGCGGCGGTTTTTGCTTGTTTTTTACTTGCTCAGATCGAAATATACGCGGACGAGAACATCGATCTGCGTCTCGCTCGAATATTCACCTTCCGCAATCTCGTAGGAGGCACAGTTCGGTGCATCAACGGTAATTTCGGCTTCGTCCAAAGCGACGTTTTCCGGAAGATAGAAGCCGATGTCGTAGTATCCGCGGTAAGCCTCCGGGATCGGCGCGGTGATTACAACCGGCCGTGCCTTGTCGTTTTCGTCGTAATACCAGCGATCGACACGGCACGCTGCGCCTTTGCCGTTTACTTCAATACCGGCGAAGATATCGCTGATATCAACACCTGCTTTGACTTCGCCGATGATAACGGTGATTTTCGTACCTTCCGGCTCTGCGGCGGGTGGTTTGCCCATTGGCGGAAGCGCCGGCATACATCCGGAAAGCAGCAGGACGGCCGAAAGAAGCAGAATGAGAATTCGTTTTTTCATCAGAACACTCCTTTGATTATTTGGTTTTACGCTATTATAGCACGAAGGCGCAAAAAAATCGAGCCGTTTTCACGGCTCGATTTTGCTGTTTTTCAGGCGCTTTCGCGTTCATCGAGATCTTTTAGGATATTGGCGTAGTATTCTTCGCTGATCTTGTATTTCTTGCGATAGACGATATATCCTGCAACGATCATGGCAAGCGGGATCACGAACATGGCAATCTTGATCAAAAGCTGACCTTCGCCGCCGATTGTATCCGCTGTGCCGTTATCAATTTTGATGCCCGAGAAGATGAGCGTCAGGCTGACGATACCGGTTGCAAGCGCACCGCCAATTTTATTGATGAACGGCTGAACGGAGAATGTGATGGATTCGTTGCGTTTGCCGAGCTTCCAGTGACCGTATTCAACGGTATCGGCAAGGAACATCAGCATAAGTGTCTGAATGAATGCCTGACCGACAAAGACCAAAACAGCGCCGATTGCGATCAGAATAATCGAGAGTTCCGCAAAGAAGAAGATTGCGTAACCTGCGACAACGAGTGCTGTCGCAAAGCCATAAAGCTGACGGCGGTTCAGGCGTTTTGCAACAGCCGGGTAAACGGAAAGCGTGCCGAGCTGAGAAACGCCGACAACGGCAACGAGCACGACATACATGCCTTCGTCACCGAAGATGTATTTCATGTAATAAACCGCGAAATTGACGGTGGTGCAATAGCCAACCATAAACAGGCCCATAGCGAGCGTTGTCCACATCAGCTGATCGTTTTTGAGAAGTGCGCGGAACATCTGACGAACCGAGGTGGATTCCTGCTTTTCCGGTGCGGTGCGTTTTTCTTTGACACCGAGAAGCGGGAAGAGCAGACCGAGCAGGAAGAATACCGCAACAACAACAGCACACCAGAACCATACCGCCGGGGTATCGCCGAGTCCGCTTGTTACCGGCTGCCACAAAAGCATAACGATGTACATACCGACGTTTGCACAGATACGCGCAAAGGTGCCGGTGCACTCACGCTGTTTTTGGTCCGGAGAGAGGACCGGGAGGAGCGTCCAGTAGCCGATATCGTTGATGCCGTATGCGATATCCCACAGGAGATAGGCAAGACCGAACAGGATGACGAATGTCCATCCGTCACCGATGCCGGAAAAGAGGAAAAGGGCAAAAACGGCACTGGACAGACCGCCGACGAGAATTGCCGGCTTGAATTTACCCCAGGGTGAACGGATATTATCGATTAAAAGGCCGGTGATCGGATCATTGAACGCGTCAAAGATACGAAGGACGGACAGGATCATGCTGGCTGCGGCGAAAACCCAAACCGGAAGATCCAATACGTCCGATAAAAAATACAGCAGGGTGTTCGCCTCAAAGGCATAGAACATATCGCGTCCGACAGTTCCGAGACCGAAGCACACGCGGTTGCGCTGTTCCAGATTTTTCACAGGTGAAACCTCCTCAATACCGTGTGTCCGCCGCGGCAAACACACGTTTCACTGTAATGTCTTTAGGTGGGATATCCACCACAGGAATTCGATAGATGAACTCTTGTTACAATCCTAAAATATAAAAGCCGTTATATTCTTTTGCCTTATTTAACCATTCAACCAAAACCTCATACTCCATAGGTTTCGCTGTGATGATTTTTTCTATAACGGGATTTATCGATTCCGGACCGTAGTAATTCATGTCGAGTATATCCATGGCATCAAAAATGCAGTGGTATTCATTGTAAAATAAATCTTCATCATTTACATACAACGAATCGTTTTGCCAATACTGAATACTGCGCAGTGCTACACGTTCGGTTACTTTTCTTTTGGCAGATAATTTGCAAAACTGAATTTCAATAAATTCGGAACCGCCATATTCTCTTCTCTCTTCTTGAGAATTAAAAACATGAAATAACACAGTATCACCTCCGCTTCACTTTAACTGAGTTATCCTATTCAATTCCTCAACATTCACATCGAACTTGATTCGCTCGGGGACATCTTTCCGACTTAAAAGGACTACTGTCTCACTGTGTTCAGTATATCACACGGAAGCAAAAAAGCAAAGAAAAAGCCTGTGCTTTTTTCTCGATTCTACTTTCACTTTCCCGTTGCGTTTGTGCGCGTTTTGCTTTACAATGAAAGTATCAATAATCCGCAAGGAGGAGAACGATTATGCTTTACAAAAAGAACGGCTCGCAAAAACTCGATATGACACTGTTTGAGCGGCCGACTTCGGAATATCGCGGAACGCCGTTTTGGGCGTGGAACTGCAAACTCGAAGCAAAAGAGCTTACCTGGCAGCTGGAAGTATTAAAACAGATGGGCTTTGGCGGCGCGCATATGCATGTTCGCACCGGTATGGCAACGCCGTACTTAAGCGACGAATATATGGACCTGATCAAAACCTGCGTCGAAAAATGCAAAAGCGAAGAGATGCTCGCGTGGCTTTATGACGAGGACCGTTGGCCGTCCGGTGCGGCAGGCGGTCTTGTAACAAAGGATAAAGAGTTCCGCGCAACGCATCTGCTCTTTACGCCGACACCGTATGCCGGCGAAAATGTCAGCGAATTGGAAAACTATTCTTCGGCAAGCGGCAACCGCACCGAAAACGGCTATCTGATTGGCTGCTATGATGTTGAACTGGACGCAGAAGGCTATCTGGTTTCCGCGAAAATGATCGGCGCTGACGAGAAAGCCGAACACGACAAATGGTATGCGTATGTTGAGCAGAACGGCGAAAGCCCGTGGTACAACAACCAGACGTACGTCAATACGCTCGATAAAAAGGCGATGCAGCGCTTTATCGACATTACATACGAGAGCTACAACCGTACGATCGCGGACGATTTCGATAAGACCGTTCCGGCAATTTTTACGGATGAACCGCAGTTCGCACACAAGCAGACCCTGCGCTTTGCAACGGACAAAACGGACGTTATGCTGCCTTGGACCCGCGACCTTGCCGAGACGTATGCGGCTGCATATGAAGGCGAAGATCTGATTCCGGCGATTCCGGAGCTGTTCTGGGACCGCGCCGATAAGACGGTATCGCTGGTGCGTTATCATTACCACGACCATATCTGCGAGCGCTTCACCGAAGCCTTTGCGGATCAGTGCGGCGGCTGGTGCCGCGAGCACGGTCTGGCGCTGACCGGCCACATGATGGAAGAACCGACACTGATGAGTCAGACAGCAGCACTCGGCGAGGCAATGCGCTCGTACCGTGCGTTCGATCTGCCGGGTATCGATATGCTCAACGCTCATTTTGAGTTTACAACAGCAAAACAGGCACAGTCCGCTGTGCATCAGTTCGGCTATGAAGGCATGCTGAGCGAACTTTACGGCGTTACGAACTGGGACTTCGATTTCCGCGGTCATAAACTGCACGGCGACTGGCAGGCGGCACTCGGCGTTACAATCCGTGTACCGCATCTTTCCTGGGTTTCCATGGCCGGTGAGGCAAAACGCGACTATCCGGCGTCGATCAACTATCAGTCGCCGTGGTGGCAGAAATACAGCCTCGTTGAAGATCATTTTGCACGTGTGAATACCGCAATGACCCGCGGCAAGCCGATCGTTAAAGTCGGTGTTATCCATCCGGTTGAGAGCTATTGGCTGCACTGGGGTCCGGCGGAGCAGACGGCGCTCATTCGCGAGGATATGGACAACAATTTCCAGAACCTGACGAACTGGCTGCTGCTGGGCGGTATCGATTTCAACTATATCAGCGAATCGCTGCTGCCGCAGCTCTGCGAAAAAGCAGGAAATCCGATCAAGGTCGGTAAAATGGAATATGACGTCATCATCGTTCCGGGCTGCGAGACCCTGCGCTCGACCACGCTGGAACGGCTGCAGGACTTTACGGCTGCCGGCGGCAAGGTTGTATGGGCCGGCGATATCGCAACGCTTTGTGACGCAAAACCGAGCGGCTGGGCGAAAGAGCTGGCCGAGAAAGGTGAGAAGATCTCGCTGACAAAAGGCGCAATCCTGCAGGCAGTGGAGAGTGCGCGTGTGATCGAGATTCGCAACCAGAGCGGCGCATATACCGAAAATCTGCTGCATCAGATCCGTCAGGACGGCGATAACCGCTGGCTGTTTATCGCGCACGGCAAAGAGCCGTACAATAAAGACGTGCACGGATCGCAGGATCTTCGTATCCGCGTAAAAGGCACGTGGAAACCGACGCTGTATAATACCATGGAAGGAAAGACAGAAGCAATCGAGTATACGATTGCAAACGGATATACCGAAATGCGCCGCCGTCTGTATGATTACGACAGCCTGCTGATCGGACTGGAACCGGCAGAATCCGGCGAATGCCGTATGGAACCCGCAGAAGTTGGCGGAGGCAAAGATTTGACTGTGCCGAAACGCGTTGCATATACGCTGAGCGAGCCGAACGCACTCCTGCTGGATAAAGCGGAGTTTGCGCTGGATGACGGCGAATGGCAGCCGGAGGATGAAATCCTGCGCTTGGATAACGTCTGCCGCGATGCGCTCAGCTGGCCGTCGCGCAAAGAAGCGGTTGCACAGCCGTGGGTTGTTCCGGAAGAACCGCTGACGCACGCTGTCCGTCTGCGCTTTACGATCAACTCGGACATCGAGTACGAAGGCGCACTGCTGGCGATCGAGGATGCAGAGCGTGTTCAGCTGAATTTCAACGGCGAGGATGTTCCGAATACGGTTATCGGCTGGTATACCGATAAATCGATCAAGACGGTTGCGCTGCCGCCGATCCGCAAAGGTCAGAATGTGCTGATCGCAACGGTTCCGTTCGGCCGCCGTACCGACCTCGAATGGGCGTATATTCTCGGCGATTTCGGCGTTGAGGCAAACGGATGCTACACCTGTATTGCTGCAAAACGCGAGCAGATCGCGTTCGGCGATTTCACACGTCAGGGCTTCCCGTTCTACGGCGGAAATATCACATACCATATCCCGGTTACGACGAACGGCGGTGCATTGACCCTGCGTTCTTCGCAGTATCGCGGCGCGATGCAGAGCGTATCGCTGGATGGCGGCGAGGAGATCCCGGTCATCTATACCCCGTATACGGTTGAACTCGGAAAACCGGCTGCCGGTGCGCATACGATCGATCTGACACTGTTCGGTCACCGCCGCAACGGTTTCGGTCCGGTACATCTGGCCGACCTGAAAGCCGATTGGATCGGCCCGAGCGCATGGCGCACAGAGGACGCACTGTGGTGCTATGACTACCGCATCTGCGAAGAAGGCGTTATGAGCACGCCGACGGTTACAGAGAAATAAGCGAAACTAAAAAAGGCGAATCCGTTCGGATTCGCCTTTTGCTGTGCCTTTTTTACGGGTTTACCGCCAGATATTCCTCCGCGAGATGAACAGCTGCCGCGCCGTCGGCAACGGCCGTCACCACCTGCCGGACGAGTTTCGTGCGGATATCGCCAACGGCATAAACACCCGGAAGATTCGTCTGCGTGGTTTCGTCGGCAACAACATAGCCGTTTTCATCCAGTTCGATCTGATCCTGCAGAAAATCGGTCGCCGGTTTTCTTCCGAC
>JBGUUS010000062.1:0-19389 GCA_045133675.1 Oscillospiraceae bacterium
TTATCATATCAACGAAATTACGACCGATTTTTTCGCAGAAACCTTGCAAAATGCGTAAAACCGGGCTCTTTTCGCCTTTTTATCGCAACGAAAGACCGCAGGAAAAAGCATCCGCAACCTTTGCGCCGATTGCGCGGTATGTGTTGTTTGCCGCGTCAAACGTGATCGGGTTAAGCTTTTCCGGATCGATCTTTCCGTTTGTCAGCACGCTTTCCTCCGCACAGACATTGACGATGCGTCCGGTCAGGCGGCAGGTCTCCGGATCATAGCATTTGACCTCACATTCCAGCGCCATCGGCAGTTCGTTGATGATCGGTGCGTTGACGAATTCACTTTTCACCGTCGTAAAGCCGGCTTTTGCCATCTTATCCGGTTCTTTGTTGCCCGAAACAATGCCGACATAGTCGCAGGCTTTTACCGTTTCTACCGTTGCCATGCTGACAGTGAACGCGCCGCTTACCTGCAGGTTTTTCGTGGTCTTATGACCCGCGGAAAGGCAGATTGTAATCTCATCTTCTTCGCTGATGCCACCCCACGCCGCATTCATTGCGTTGGCTTTTCCGTTTTCGTCGTATGCCGCAACGATCAGCACCGGCATCGGATACATCATCGGTTTTGCTCCAAAATTGGTTCTCATATTTCTCGCTCCTTTTTATGCTTCCGCACACGGTGTGCGGTTTCTTTTTATTTTTTGCGACCGAACAGCGAAAGAATCGCTTTTCCGTAATGTCCGTTTGCGATATGCAGCAGCGTCCGCGCCAAAAACTCCGGCATCATGCCTTTGCCGTTGATCACGACACTGCGCATCGGACAATCCGTTGCGCAGGTGAGCATCATCCGGTACGACGGATTCGAAAGGTCTTTCTTTCCGCCGTAATCCCTGGCGATCACGTTTTCGCTGATTTTATACTGCAATTTCATCACGCGGGAGCTCTCGAGCATCTCCACGCATGTGCTGTCCATGGTGAATTCGCCTTTTTTCGGTTCAGCTATCTCCGCAACAGCGCCGCCCATCAGCTTTTCCCATTCTTCACGTGCAGGTTTTCCTTTACACGTTTCATACCAGCTGCCTCTTTGCCATACCGGCGCTTCCACCCGCTCGCCTTCTATGGAGATCGCCGTCTGCAGTCGGATATCCCGGCTCGAGGCACCAAGCAGAACTGCATAGTCGCCGCCCGGTATTTTCCAGCCGTCCTGCCATACCGCAAAACTGCGGTCATCCAGATCAAAGGTGACCGTTTTCGATTCACCCGGATCCAGCTCCACCCGGGCAAATCCTTTCAGCTCTTTGCGTGGACGGTGAATTCCGTTTTGCGGCGGTGCGATATAAAGCTGTACGACCTCCGCACCGCGCACCTTTCCGATATTTTGAACGACCGCTGTAACGGTTCGGTCCAAAACGCGCAAATCGCGATACGCAAAATCGGTATAAGAGAGACCGTGTCCAAACGGATAGCGAACTGCTTTTGCCGCTTTGTCATAGTAACGATAACCGACATAAATGCCTTCGCGATACTCCGGGTTCTTCATGCCGAATCCCGCCGAAGATGCCGCATCGCTGTACGCAAGCGGCCAGGTTTCCGTGAGTTTGCCGCAAGGATTCGCTTTTCCGGTCAGCAGATTTGCCGCCGCTTCTCCGCCGGCCTGTCCCGGAAGGCCCATATACAGAATCGCCCGGACTTTATCCGCCCACGGCAGTTCCATTGCACTTCCGCCGAATAAAACGACAACGGTATTCGGGTTATTTTCAGCAACCGCTTCTACCAAAGCATTGTGCCCGTCCGGAAGACGGATATGCTCGCGATCGAACGCTTCCGATTCGTATGCATCCGGCAAACCGACACAAACCACCGCTGTTTCATATTTTGCCGCTGCTTCTGCGGCGAGTTTCCGGTCTTCCTCACATACATTTCCGAGTGCATCACCGCACGGATAATGCGGTACATCCGGCATAGCCTCCGTCAAGCTGACGGTTTTGACCGGATTGATATGGCTGGATCCGCTTCCCTGATACCGCATCTCCTTCGCCATACTGCCAAACAAGGCCGTTCCGGCTTTTTTCAGAGGCAAAATCCCGTCATTTTTCAGCAGCACCGCGCCCTGTTCCGCAATTTGCCGCGCAAGTTCATGATGCTGCTCAAAATCGGCTGCAGGATTTTTTCCGTCAACGGCACTCATTTCAACAAGCCGCAGAATGCGCTCTACACAGACATCGATTTTCTTTTCATCGAGTTCGCCTTTTTTCACAGCCTTCTTTGCGGCATGGTCCATGTATTTGCTTCCGCCCGGCATATTGAGATCGCATCCGGCCTCAAAGCAGGCTACGCGGTCATTCATAGCACCCCAATCGGTGATAACCGCGCCGTCAAATCCCCACTCGCTGCGCAAAATATCGTGCAAAAGGCGTTTGCTGTCGCTGCAGTGCGTGCCGTTTATCTTATTGTACGCGCACATTACCGTCGCAGGTTTGCCTTCTTTTACGGCAATTTCAAACGGGGTCAGATAAATTTCGCGAAACGTCCGCTCGTCGATCCGGCTGTCTCCGTTTTGCCGTTTATATTCCTGACTGTTCACGGCAAAATGCTTGAGCGAAGACATAGCTCCTGCGTCCTTTTGTCCGCGGATAAAGGCGGCGGCCATTTTTCCGGCAAAAAACGGATCTTCGGAAATATACTCGAAATTGCGTCCGCCGCGCGGATCGCGCTTTATGTTGCATCCGGGACCCAACACGATCGAAACGCCGTATCCGAGCGCTTCTTCGCCGATTGCAGCGCCTTCCTTTGCATAAAGCTCTGCGTTCCACGACGATGCCGCTGTTACTGCAGTCGGAAAACACGTTGCCGGCAGCGATTGGTTGATGCCGAGCTGGTCAGCCTCTTTGGGCTGACAGCGCAGGCCGTGCGGTCCGTCCGCCATTTTGATCTGCTTTACACCGAGGCGCTTGATCTCTTTGGTGTGCCAAAAATCGTAGCCGGTGCAAAACGCGATCTTTTCTTTCAGCGTCATTTGCTTTATAATTGCCGGGATATCCATATCCGATCCCTCCTGCTGTCCTTCTGTTTTTATCATAACATAAAAGCAACGCTTCTGCTACATTGTTTTCCGCTTCACACCGACATTTTGATAGACTTTTCTCCGGGGCCATCATATAATGAATAATAAAGAATCGGCACCATCCGATAAACGCAAGTATGTCAGGCGGATACGATGAAAACGAATATCGACATTACCCATATCCCGTTCAGCCGGTACGGCGCCTATGTTTTCATAACACGGGACGAGCCGAAACGCGGCAAAAAGGATGCCAAAGAGCTCATTATCCAAAGCGTACGCCGCCGTTTTGAGGAAAGCCCGACGTTTTCGCTGACCTTCGGCAAAGACGGGGCGGAAGATTTCACCTGCAGCGCCGATCCCGCCGTTCTGCGCGTCGAAAGCGCCAGCGGTTACGCCGATATCTATATCCGGGATGATGATACAGTCGTATTCGACAGTTACGGACTCAACCTGCACTTATAAATGCTCCATCTGGAATACGGCTGCTGACAGTAAAGAAAACCGTATAAAAAGACGTCCGATGCAAGTGCATCGGACGTCTTCGTTTATCGCTCTCTTTTTCGAAGCATGAACAGAACACCGACCGTAAGCGCTGTGAAAACAGCCGGATATGCGATCAAGCGGATCAGCACGATCGGACTCGGCGGTGTGGTGAAAATATAAATGCCCGCCACGAAGAAAACCGCACAGACCGCCGCCTCATAAAACAGATACAGCAAAACCGTACCGACAAGCAGGCGGAATATCCGGCTTCGCTCCAGCAAACGGATCGCCAGCGCAACAAACAGTACCATTGCGCCGATCAGCGGCAGAATGCTCAGAATGGTGCCGAAATTCCGGTATTCTCCCGGAAGGCAGTACTCCGAAAACCACGCGCCGAAAAGGAACAGCGCAAATGCCGCGATCCCGGACAGTGCGCTGATCCAAAGCCAGTGCAGTTCTTTTTTCCGCATCGCTTCGCCCGCCCGAACATAGGCAAACGTCTCGCTGACAGCCTCATCCGGCAATAGCGGTTCCTCCTCGATCTGTTTTTCGCCGCGCATCAGTTCCAGGACGGTGACGCCAAGCACATCCGCCAGCGGTTCGATCGTATTGATATCCGGCAGACCGAGCCCACGCTCCCATTTGCTTACCGCTTTGTCCGTGACGTGAAGCCGTTGTGCCAGCTCTGCCTGCGTCCATTCTTTTTCTTTCCGAAGCATCGCGATGAATGCTCCCGTTTTATTTGCGTCCATATTGATCGCCTCCTGCTTCACAGCATAGCGAATCCCCGTTCAAAACACAACCGACGCTCCGTTTACCCGCTATTATTCTCCGATTTTCAGCGTATTCTCCGCTTCGTTCCAGAAAATATGCGTCAATTTGTATTCGCCGTGTTCATATCCGTATCCGTCGCCCGCATCCTCATATAAGGTGAATGCGGCATCGTTTCCCGGGAATACGCGGTATTCGATCTTCGCTTTTCCCGATTCCGCCGTATTGCGGACCGTTTCGGTCATCGGAATGATGCTTCCGGCTTTTACAAACAGCGGGATTTTATCAAGTGTCAGTTCGGCTTCGATCCACTGTCCGCCTGCAAAGCGTCTGTTCGTATAAAAGTCGAACCAGTCGTTGCCTTTCGGCAGATAAACACGGCGCGTTTTCACCGGATTTTCGATCTTCTTTGCGTTCGCCTCATAGCACATCGGATGCGTGACCGGACAGACCAGAATGCTCTTTCCGAAAAGATACTGATCGGTTACCGCAAGTGCTTCTTCATCATGACGGTAATCAAACGCAAGAGCACGCATCATTGTGCCATCGTTGAGCGATGCATCCGCCGCCGCGGAATAAATATACGGCATCAGACGGTAACGCAGAGCGATCGTCTCTTTGATTGCATCATAGAACGGATCACCCGCTTCACCAAAGTTCCACGGCTCGCGGCGCACATCGGTGCCGTGACTGCGGAAAACCGGCAGGAATGCACCAAGCTGAAACCAGCGCGTCAGCAATTCTTTGTATCCGGGATCGTTCGCCGGATCGTCGTAATCACCGTTCCAGAACCACTGCACACCCTGTTTTACGAAAAATGCACCGATATCGAGTGTCCAGAACGGCAGTCCGCTTGCACAGAAGTTGAGTCCCGCCGGGATCTGCTTTCTGAGTGTTTCCCATTTAGCCGCCGTATCGCCCGACCAAAGGATCGTGCCGTAACGCTGACTGCCTGTATGTGCGCTTCGCGTCAGGTTGCATACGCGGATATTGTCCGTTTCGCCGCGCATTCCGTCATAGATTGTCTGTGCGTGTTTTAAAGCATACGCATTGATGCGGTCGCGCGGAATGAATTTTGAAACCGTCCGGATATAGTCGTCAAAAAGCGCGCCGGCTTCCGGTTCGTCATCCGTCCATTCCGGGCAAAACGGCTCGGAGGAATCACACCAGAACGCACGGATGCCTTCGCTGTACAGATTCTCTTTCACCTGCTCCCAGTAGAGCTTTCTCGCCGCCGGGTCGAACGCATTATAGTTGTTATCCGCCGGGAGAAGCATTCCGCGTTCAAAAAACGCCGCATAGTCATCGGTCAGCTCGTTCGGGTTCGCCCAGATCGAAAGCATGAAATGCACGTTCTTTTCGCCGAGTTTTTGGATCATGCCGGCAACGTCCGGGTAATACTGCGGATCCATTTTCTTTTCACCCCAGCGTCCCGGCCGCCATGTGTTCCAGTCGAGCACGAGGCAGTCGAGGCCGATGTCCCGTTTTTCGAACTGTTCGACCATGTCGAGGATCTCATCGCAGCTCTCATATCGTTCCTGCGACTGGATAAAGCCGAATGCCCATTTCGGCAACATTGCGGCTTTTCCGGTGAGAAAGCGGTAGCCTTTGATGATATCGTCCGGCTCCGGGCCGGCGATAAAGTAAAAATCAAGTTCCCGGTCGGCATCGGTATACAGATACGAACCGTACGCGTTATCGTTGAATTTTGCGGCGCCGTCGGTTGCCGAAAGGATACCGTAACCCGCCGTTGAGAAGAAAAACGGGATCGCGATCTTCATATTTGCCTGATGCAGATACTGTGTCGTACCGCGCAGATCGAGTGTGCCTTCCGGCGATTGCCCAAGCCCGAAGAGATGTTCGTTTTCCGCAAACGAAAAGCTCAGCTTTGTGTGGCAAAGGCGGCGGTCAAACACCGTGGACGCCTGCTCAATGCGCTTTTTGATGCCATCCGGCGTTTCGATCTCTTTTACAACGGTGTTTTCATCCACCACCGTTTTATAGGAATCAAAATACGATACCGTCTTGCTTTGTACATCCTTTTCGCGCAGCAGTGCCGCTCCGGTTTCGTCACAGTATGTAATCGATGCGGTCGCACGGTTAACTCTTGCAGCCAGCTTCGGCATTTTCAGCACAATTTCCGTTTCATTTTCTTCATATGTCCAATCGGAGAAGCAGCCTTTGAACTGAATGCCGAGACCGTATTCTTCGCTGAATGCTTCCGTTTCGGTGTATGTCACACGCAAAATGCTCCCGTTTTGCGGAGCTAACCGCAGCATACCGCGCTCGGAAACAAGCAAAAGCGCATCGCCGATTCGTTCAGCTTTGGTGATCGAATATGACGGACGTTTCGGTGAACTGATCATATGGCTTCCTCCGTTTCGTTTTATAAACGCTTCCATCTTGCCTCCATTATGGCACAACAGCAGCTCTTTCGCAATACTTTTGCTTGATGCGCAGCACTAAAATATGGTATACTGAAGAAAATACAATTACTCCTTTTTATGAAAATCTTTCCTCACAGGAGGTCGGCCATGCGTATTCTCGTATTAAACGGCAGCCCGAAGGGTAAAAACAGCGTCACGCTGCAGACCGTGAATTACTTTCAGCTTTTATACCCGCAGCACACATTCGAAGTTCTGCACGTCGGTCAGCGTATCCGCATGCTCGAAAAGGATATGACCGGCGCGCTCGATGCGATGCAGAAAGCCGACCTGCTTTTGTTCTGCTACCCGGTTTACACCTTTATCGCGCCGTATCAGCTGCACCGCTTTATCGAACTCGTCAAGGAATCCGGTGTTTCGCTCGAAGGAAAATTCGCAACACAGCTTTCTACTTCGAAACACTTTTATGACGTGACCGCACACCGCTATATCCAGGACAACTGCCAGGATCTCGGTATGAAATACATCCGCGGACTTTCCGCCGATATGGATGACCTCACCACGAAAAAAGGGCAGAAAGAAGCACGCGGTTTCCTGGAATATGTTGTATGGTGCACCGAAAACGATGTTTTCGAGCCGTACGCACTTACAAACACCGCGCCGAAACACGCGCCCATCCCGGACGCGCCGGAAAGCGGCAAAAAATCCGGTGATATCGTAGTCCTCACGAACGTCGAAAAGGATGACACGCAGTTAAACCGTATGATCGCCTATTTTGCGGCGGTCTCACCGAAAAAGTGCCGTGTCGTCAATATCCGTGAATATCCGTTTTCGGGCGGATGTCTCGGCTGCTTTAACTGCGCGGTCGACGGCAAATGCATATATAAAGACGGCTTTGACACCTTCCTGCGTGAAGAGATTCAGTGTGCCGAAGCAATCGTACATGCCTTTTCGATCAAGGATCACTCAATGGGCGCCTCGTTTAAACAGTACGACGACCGACAGTTCTGCAACGGTCACCGCACCGTTACAATGGGTATGCCGATGGGTTACCTCATCAGCGGCAACTATCATGAGGAATTCAATCTGCAGATGATTGTGGAAGGCCGTGCCTCTGTCGGCGGAAACTTTCTCGCCGGTGTCGCAACGGACGAAACAGACCCGGCTGCCGAGATCGCGGCTCTTGCCGCATCTGTCGGATATGCGCTCGAACATAAATACGTTCCGCCGCAGAATTTTTACGGCATCGGCGGCATGAAGATTTTCCGCGATCTGATCTGGCAGATGCAGGGTATGATGAAAGCGGATCATAAATTCTATAAAAAGCATGGCCAATACGATTTTCCACAGAAACACCGCGGCCGTATGCTCGCGATGTACGCTGTCGGTGCGCTTCTCTCTTCGAAAAAGATCAAAGCGAAGATGGGAAACAAGATGACCGAAGGTATGCTGATGCCGTACACGAAGGTTCTCGAAAAAGTTAAAAAAGAGCAGGAAAAAACGAAGTAAAACAGCAGGGACTTGAGGTAACGCCTCAAGTCCCTGTTTACTTAATATCTTTGCGCCGGGAATCGCTTTTGCGTAACGCTCGAAAACCGCACGCACTCTCAATCCGTTTCTTCCGCAAATTTCCGATATGATCATCCCATAAAATACACAGACAAAAGGATGTCTCAGAACAGCTGGCCTCGCAGCATTTCCAGTTCTTCTTCCGCAATGCAGTGCAAAAACAGATTGTTTGCAACGCCATCCCGGCATTTCTCAAAATCCATCCAGCAAACGCTGTCCACTTCCTCGGGCTGAACCGTGATTTCCGCCTCCGGCAAATCGCGCCAAAGAATAAACACCCTCGAATGCTGCCTGTCGCAAAAAGGCTTTCCTCTGAAAATTTCGTCCGAAACGATCTTTCGGTCACCGCAGAAGATCAGCTCGTTTTCCGCCGCGTCAATCCCCAGCTCCTCTTTCAATTCCCGGATAGCGGATGCTTTATAGTCAACGCCCGCCGGGATATGTCCCGCGCTCGAAATATCATAGCATCCCGGATAAGAGTCCTTGGCTGCCGCACGTTTTTGCAAAAGAATCTGCACGGTTCCGTCCTTTTTCCGCGCCAGCCAGACGTGCGCCGTTCTGTGCCACACGCCGTTTTGATGAGCGTATTCTCTGTCGACGGTTTCTCCCGTCGGATTTCCGTTCATATCAACAATATCCAGCAATTCGCTCATAATCCCGCCTCAAATCACGCTTCATTTGTTACTTCGATTGTACCATAACCGGTTTCAAAATGCTACCGAGAAATCCGGATATCGCGAATTCGTTTAAAACCCCTGCTTTTCAAATTGCAGGAACGAATCGATGCGAAATACTATACCGTTCAGAAAACGAGTTCGATTTTCTCTTTTGCAACCCGCTCATTACAGTATACGAAGTTGAACTCGCCACAGATCTGCATATCCGCAACAGTAAAGGTGGCAAGGTCATCCCGACAGTGGGAAATGGGTTCATAGGCAAAGGTGATGGCACCGTTGTTTGCCACAAGATCACAGATGACGGAAAAATTGCTGACCGAAATGCAACGCCTGAAATTATCAAGGGAAAAGCCATGGTCGGTGATCGCGTTATGCAGTAATGTTCTCGTTCCGGAAAACGGTTCTCTGACCACAATATCCTCCGCAAAAATTTCTTCAAGTGTCACGCTCTTATCCGCAAAAGGATGGCTTTTTGCACAAACTCCTACAAACGCTTCCTTCTTGAAAAGATGGTATCCGTATTTGGATTTATCGAATACGCCCTCAATTACAGCAAAATCGATCTCCGCCTTTTCCAGCATACGCAGCAGATTTTCGGTGTTATCGACAATCAGATCAAGCGTGTGATTGGGCTCCTGCAAAAAGGCGCGGATCTCCGGCACAATGACAAATTCGCCGATGGTCTTGGTTGCACCAATGGTCATATGAACCGCATCGGCGGAAATGAAATTTTCACGGATATCCGCTTCCTCTGCCCTGATGCTGTCAAAATAACGCTTTAACCGTTCGGCGTTCTTGGTTCTTGCGAGCGTCCGTCCGTCATATGTGAAAAGTTTTACGCCGTAATAATTCTCCAGGTAATGAATATGCTGCGTAACACCCGGCTGTGTCATATTCAGCTTTTCCGCAGTTTTGCGATAATTCATTTCATCATATAGGACAAGAAAGGTATGTACTCTGTAATCCAACATAAGAATCTCCGATCAACTAATATTATCAATTGATAATAAATGATAATTTGATTTTATCACGAGATCTCAGTATAATCAAGGAGCATAAAAGAAAACAGGAGATTGATTATGAAAGTGTTAAAAGTATTTCCCGGCATCATATTATCCATAGGTGTAGCGTTTCTCGCCTGCTGGCTTGAAAGTTTGCTGCCGATCCATCTGATTGGTTCTGCCGTTATTGCCATGTTTATTGGCATGATCCTCAATCACTTTTTGAGGAATACCAACGTCTTTGCATCCGGACTCAAATTTACATCCAAGAAGATTTTGAAGTTTGCCATTATTCTGCTTGGCCTGTCTCTCAATATTACGACGATCCTCAATGTAGGCAAAATGTCGCTCACCGTTATGATTTTCACTTTGCTGACCTGTTTTGGCGGCGGTTACTTTATCGGTAGGGCACTGGGACTCAACTGGAAGCTCTCCAACCTGATCTCTGCCGGTACGGGTATCTGCGGCGGTTCTGCCATTGCTGCTATTGCACCAACCATCGATGCGGACGATAACGACGTGGCCTATGCCATGTCCGCTACATTTTTGTTCGATATGGCAATGATCGTATTGTTTCCTATTATGGGACAAGCGCTGGGAATGACCGATCAGGCGTTTGGTATCTGGGCGGGAACCGCGGTCAACGATACCTCGTCCGTTGTTGCAACCGGCTATGCCTTCTCGGAAGGCGCAGGCGATTTCGCTACAATGGTAAAACTTACAAGAACTCTTGCGATTATTCCTACCGTGATTACCTTTGCGTTTGTACAGCTCCGCCTCAAGCGTAAAGAAGCGCTTGCAAGCAGCCAAAACGGAGGCGAATTAAAAGCTAAATTCAGCGTTGCAAAGATATTCCCTTGGTTTATTCTTGGATTTCTTGCGATGTCTGTTGCAGCAAGCGTATTCCCGATTCCTGCGGCTGTTGTTTCCGGCACAAAGAGTGCAAGCAAATTCCTTATGGTCTGTGCTTTGGCAGCTATTGGTCTCAACACATCCTTCGCCAGCATGAAGAAAGCGGGTATCCGTCCGATGATTCACGGCTTTATTATCTCGGCGTTGGTGGTAATCGTGGCTCTATTGGTCGAAATAGCAATGGGAATCGTATAAACAGCGAAGCGGACCACGGAAGTTTTGCAGACAGTTTCTGATCCACACATAAATCACGGCGACGCGGCTTAGATGAAAAAGAAGTAACTTTTGACGGACAAAAGTTACTTCTTTTTTCGTAAGAGTTCTGTAAATCGGATTCAGCTGATTCTGTTCTTGCGCTTCTTCAACAGCTTAACAGCGAAATAAATAAGCGCTCCAATTAAAATACCTGTAGAATTCAAGATTAAGTCATCAACATCCGAGCATCTGTCATAAAACGGTAGCTGTGTGATTTCAATAAAAAGAGAAAATCCAGCACCCGCAAGAACTGTTTTACCAAGTGTATCCAGTTGCTTAAAGCAGAATGGCCACACCAATCCGACAGGTATAAACATGGCAGCATTGCCGATGATGTTAATCAGCCAACCATCATACACATCAAATAATCGGACAACGGGAATCAGGTTAATCCATAGCGGCAAAATTTTTTCAACATCCAGAACCAGTCTTGCTATACGCCCTTCCACCAAGCGCATAGGAAAGTAAACGATTCGTGCAATCACAACCAGGCAGATATAGACCGTAAGCAATTTCGCCTCATATTTCCAATCCACCTTCTTGTTCTTTATTCCGCAAATTGCTCTTGCTGCAATCCATGCCAAAGTGATAAAAATGAAAAGAGCTTTGTATGTTATTTCAAACATCCCATGCCATCTCTCTTTCCGAAATTCAATTTTATCTAACCGATCATATCATAAAAGTATAGCATCCAATGAAATCCGTCCTCATAACATTCCGGCGAAGCCGGATTTCATCACAAAGTGATTTCATCCACCGCAGGTGGATTTATCCCGTCCGACAGGACGGATTTAATTGAAAAAGACCTTGTCTTTCGACAAGGTCTTTTTCTTGGTGGAGGTGAGGAGAGTCGAACTCCTGTCCGAAAATCTCTCCCCGAAGCTTTCTACGAGCGTAGCCGTTTCTTTTGACATTCCCTCTGCGATACGCCGAATGGCAGGCTTACCGTTTCAGTAGACCTTCATACATATAATCGGTCAGGCCGCTCCGATGATACGTTCACCACTGATTTGACGCCCGGCCGGACTCGTGGTCCTTTCCGGCTCAGACGACGCGCCTAATTAGGCAGCGTAAGCTAATTTGTTATTGTTAGCGTTTAATTTTAAGTTGCGACGATTAAAGAGCTTTCGCCCGCTCTGCTCGCTTACCCCGGCTCGTGATCCCCGTCGAAACCTTTACACCCCCGGGTTTAAAGATTGGCTGCCCACCGTTTTGCAAGATCGATCCATACGGTGCAATCCTTCTGCCATACACCCGGATGGGATCCGGAGCGCTCATCGGCAAGAGAAAGGCCGTGACCGCCTTCTGGGAAAATGTGCAGCTCAACCGATATATTTTTCGCAGCAAGTGCAGATGCCATCATCAGCGAGTTCTGCACTGGTACTGCGTCATCGGCAAATGTGTGCCAGATAAACATCGGCGGCGTATCCGCCGAAACCTGCTTCTGCGGAGAGAGCAGGGTGAGAAATTCCGCGTCATCTTTTCGCTCGCCGAGCAAGCATTCGAACGAATAGCGATGTGCAAATTCACCCGAATCAATGACCGGATAGCACAAAATCGCGCCGTTCGGGCGGATCGTCTCCGCGCCGACACCGAGTGTCTCTTTTACAAAATTATGATTCCAAAGCGTTGCGTACGACGCGCAGAGGTGACCGCCGGCAGAGAAACCGCAGATCATAATGCGGTCTTTGTCGCAGTTCCACTCGTCCGCATGGTTGCGGATCAGTTCGATCGCACGTGCAACTTCAAAAATCTGCGTCGGAAAACGGCCATTCGGAGCCACCGTATAACGCAGAACCGCCGCGTGAATCCCTGCGGCCAAAAACTGCAGAGCAATCGGTTCTGCTTCACGGTCGGAAGTCATCGCATATGCGCCGCCCGGGCAAATAAGCACCAGCGGATGCTTGCGGTCTTTATCGATCTCCGGCGAATTGTCGCCGATATAAACCGACAGCTTTGCATCAAGCGTCACTTCACCGCCGAACGGATCGGCGAGCTGTTCGGCGATCGAAAAGCGTTCAAACAACATATGCGTTCCTCCTTTGCTTATCGGTTGCGCTCTTTCATTGCACGGTCGATCTCGCGTTTTGCATCGCGTGCCGCCGCGTCGTCGCGCTTGTCATAGAGCTTTTTACCTTTACACAGGCCAAGCTCCATCTTTACGCGCGAACCTTTGAAATAGAGCGAAAGCGGAATCAGCGTATATTCCTTCTGTTTGACAAGACCGAACAGGCGGTTGATCTCCGCGCGGTGCATCAGAAGCTTGCGCTCGCGAAGCGGATCGCGGTTGAAGATATTGCCGTGTTCATACGGGCTGATGTGCATCTGTTTCACAAGCAATTCGCCGTTTTCGATCGCGCACCAGCTGTCTTTTAAGTTGACACCGCCCGCACGGATGGATTTCACCTCGGTTCCGACAAGCTCCATGCCGGCTTCAAAGCTTTCGATAATGAAATATTCGTGCCGCGCCTTTTTGTTGACCGAAATGGTCTTGGTGCTCTCTTTTGCCACAGGTGTTCCCTCCTTTGCGGTTTTCTTCATTCTACCATACGGATATGGCGAAGTTTTGCGGAATTTGTAAATGAAAATTAAAGTGCGCTGCGGTTTTCGAGCGCTTTATAGAGCGTGATCTCATCGGCATATTCAAGGTCCGAACCGACCGGAATACCGTATGCCAGGCGGGAAACCGAAATACCGAGCGGTTTTAACAGCCGGCTTAAATACATCGCGGTCGCCTCACCCTCAACAGTCGGGTTTGTCGCCATAATGACCTCTTTCACCGTACCGTCCTGCACGCGGGCGAGCAATTCTTTTACGAAAAGCTGGTCCGGTCCAACACCGTCCATCGGCGAGATCAGACCGCCAAGCACGTGATACGTGCCGCGGTATTCGCGTGTACGCTCAAACGCTGCAACGTCTTTTGCATCTTCTACAACGCAGACGGTGGATTTATCGCGCGAATCATCGCCGCAGATCTCACAGACGTCACGGTCGGTGTAGTTTTTGCAGATACTGCAGTAGTGAATTTTCTCGTGCGCCTCAGTGATTGCATCGGCAAAAGCCTGTGCCTTCTCTTTCGGCAGCGTGAGGATATAAAACGCAAGGCGCTGGGCGGATTTTCGTCCGATACCCGGCAACGATGCAAACTGTTCGATCAGCCTGGAAAGCGGAAGAACGTTGTACTTCATCTTACATCAGGCCGCCGAGACCGAGACCGCCAAGACCGCCAGCACCGCCGGTGATTTTGCCCATCTTCTCTTCTGCATCAGCCTCAGCTTTGCGGATGCTCTCGTTGACTGCGCTCATAACGAGGTCTTCGAGCATTTCAACATCTTCCGGATCAACTACTTCCGGTTTGATAGAGAGTGCTTTGAGCTGTTTTTTACCGGTAACGGTTGCGGTTACTGCGCCGCCGCCAACGGTTGCGGTGTATTCGGTTACTTCGAGTTCAGCCTGCAGTGCGGTCATGTCCTCCTGCATTTTCTGTGCCTGTTTCATCATGCCGGCAATATTGCCCGGGCCTTTTCCGTATCCCTGCGGAAGTCTTGCTTTCATAGTGATTTCTCCTTTATTCTCTAACGCCGTAGCGTTCTTTGATCTTTTCACGGTCTTCCGGTACATCGATCCATTCTTCAACAAATCCGCATTCCACGCAGACATAGCGCGTAACCGGGATCGAATGTGCGGACATCACGCCCATACGGATCGCGTGCCAGTTCGAGCTGAAACCGCTCATGCCGTCCACGCGGACGATATCCTTTTTGCCGCATTTCGGGCAAATTCCGGTGTTTTTCATTGTGGCTCGCTCCTTTTTAGTCTTCGCGTACGTTTACGCCGCTTTCTTTGGCTTTCTGCAGCAGCGCGGAAAGCGGATCGACCTGCTGTTGCTGTGCCGCTTTTGCACGTTTGACACGCAGCTGATAGCGGATACCCGTTTTCACCTCAACGGCATCAAGCAGCTTGATCGCATTGCCTTCCTGCTTGAGCATCTGCACCAACAGCGGCGAACCGCCGTCGATGAAGAGAAGATCGCCTTTGACAAAAGCGCGCGCACCCTGCAGCATACCGAACAGCGGTGCATTCGTGCGGGAAAGCTCGTCGAGAACATCCAGCCAGGAAGCAAGCGGCGCAACCTGAACGGTGTTTTCCTGCGGTGCATTTGCCGGTGCCGGCGGCTGCTCCGGAATAATCTCCGGGCGCGGTGCCGGTTTCGCTTCTTCCGGCGCCTGAACCGCTTCCGGTTTCGGCTGTTCACCGAGCGGCGTTACCGCGCGCGGTGTCTCAACCGATGCAGGCATTTCAGCCGGAGCCGATGCCATCGGAATCCCGTTGCGGATTCGGTTTTCAAGTTTTTCGATCCGGGCAATGAGGTCTGCCTGCTCCGTTTTTAAAGACGGTGTGCACAGGCGGATCATGCAAAGCTCCAGAAGCAGGCGTTTGTCCGTGCTTCTGCCCATTTTATCGAGCGTATCACGCATCTCGGAGAGCGCGGAAAGGATCGAAGAAAGCGGCAGTTTCTGCGCCTGTTCGCGTGTACGGAGTTCTTCCTCCGGCATCAGCGTGATCAGATCGGATGGATCGCGCATCGTGCGGATCAGCATCATATCGCGGAAATGGCTGCACAGCTCATTCAGGAGTACCTGCAGATCTTTTGCAGCGCGATAGAGTTTATCGATCGTCTCAAGCGCGGATGCGGCGTTTTCTTCGATAATATAATCCGTGAGCGCCAGCAGATCGTCGTTTCCGGCGATACCTGCGGCCTGCACAACGGTGTTTTCGTCGATATAGTTCGCAAAGGAAGCACACTGATCAAGAAGCGCAAGTGCATCACGCATACCGCCGTCGGAAAGACGTGCGATCACGGATGCGGCGTCCGGCGTGAGCGTGAACGGCTCTTCATCCGAAATCGAGAGCAGACGGCTTTCGATATCCTCCGTACGGATACGGCGGAAGTCGAAGCGCTGGCAGCGCGAAAGGATCGTAACCGGAACTTTATGCACCTCGGTCGTTGCGAGGATGAATTTGACGTGCTCGGGCGGTTCTTCCATAATTTTCAGCAGTGCATTGAACGCACCGGCAGAGAGCATATGGGCCTCGTCGATGATGTATACACGATAGCGGCACTGGCTCGGCGAATAAACCGCCTCTTCGCGCAGCTGACGAACATCATCAACGCCGTTGTTGGACGCCGCGTCGATCTCGACAACGTCAAGCGTTGCGCCCTGGTCGATGCTTCGGCACGTCTCACATTCCATACAGGGATCGCCGTTTACCGGATGTTCACAGTTGACCGCCATTGCCAGAATACGTGCACAGGTGGTTTTACCCGTACCGCGCGAACCGGTGAACAGATAGGCGTGCGCCGTTTTTTCGTTCACAATCTCGTTCTTGAGCGTGGTGGTGATATGCGGCTGACTCAATACGTCCGCAAAAGTTTTCGGGCGATATTTTCGATACAGTGCAAGATACAAATCGGCGTCCTCCCTTCGGAAATCAATAAGAAAAGGCAGAGCAGACCGGTTTTCCGAAAAACCGCTGCCGTCCGGACTGACATAAGGATATACAGGAAACACTGCGGCACACAGGAACCTCCGCTTAATGCTGCTCGGTTCCCCGCCTGACATGGTTCACGGTGTCCTGTTGCACAGGCCCCGTATATCCGTATCTCAGTGCGCACAGCCTCTGCTCTGCCCATATTGCGATACGAATATAGTATACTATAAACAGAAGAAAAATGCAATCGTTTTTTGCAAAGAAAAACCGGACTTCCCGCAAAAAGCGGAAAGTCCGGAAAATCGAAGCATCAATCAGCACATTTCCATCAGACGGATGAAGAATTCAACCGCACGGGTAACAGTTTCCAGCGGAATTTTCTCGTTGTTACCGTGGATGGATGCGCGCTCTTCTTTTGAAAGCGCCATTGCAGAGAAGCGGTAAACGCGGTCAGAGATCGCGCCGTAGTGGCGGCAGTCGGAACACTGCACCATCAGATACGGCGAAACGATGCAGCCCGGCCATGTGTTTGCTACAGCGGCAGATACCTTGTCCCATGCCTCGCAATCCACAACGGAAACGCGGCTCGGCTCCATATGAGCGCCGACGGTCAGTTCAACCTGCTCATCGTTCACCACTTTGCGGATACGCTCTTTTGCGGAAGCAACCGAATCCGCCGGGTTCAGACGCATATTCGCGGTCATCGTTGCCGACGGCGGAATAACGTTCGGTGCAATACTGCCGGATGCCTGTGTGAAAGCAACGGTGGTGCGAACGAGTGCGTTCATCTCGCCGCCGCTCTTTTTGCAGATCATATTGAGCACACCTTTGAACAGCCAGAGGTTTGCGAAGATCATACGGAACACGAAAGTGGAATGACGGCCGATCGTATCGAACATCTCAGCGGCCGGACCTTCCATATGCATCGGGAACGGGTTGTTCTCAACAGCGGCACACGCTTTCGAAAGAATACCGATCGGGGTATGCGGCGCCGGTGCGGATGCATGGCCGCCGTTCGAGGTAACCGAGAACGTGAGGTTCATCATACCTTTTTCACCAATGCCGACCATTGCGCACGGTGCTTTAACGCCCGGGAATACGTTTTCTACAACACCGCCGCCTTCATCAACGACGAGTGCCGGGGTGATGCCCTGCTCTTTGAACCAGTTTACGATATTCAGTGCGCCTTTACCGTTGACTTCTTCGCCGCCGGAGAACGCAAAATAGATATCCTGTTTCGGCACAAAGCCTTTTTCGATCAGCGTGTTTGCCGCCGTAAGGATACCGTTGAACGTAACTTTCGTATCCAGCGTGCCGCGGCCCCAGAGAACGCCATCTTCAATGATGCCTTCAAACGGCGGTTTCTCCCAGTTTTTCTCTTCAACCGGAACGACGTCGTAATGCGCCATCAGCACAGCCGGTTCGTCGTGTTTTTCGCCCGTCCATTTGAACAACAGTGCGCGGTCCGGGAGCTGATCAAACGAACAGACCTTGCACACATTCGGATAAAGCTTCGGAAGAAGACCGATCAGTTTATCAAATTCGGCGTCATCCTCGAGCGATTTATCGTAATACGAAATCGTTTTGCAGCGGATGAGCTGCTGCATGGAGTCGATTGCCGCCTGTTTGTCAAAGGTAACCTCTTCACGCGCCGGATAGTTCACAGCCTTCGGTTTAAAGCAAGCTGTGCGAACCAGAACGACTGCAAGAACGAGCGCAAGCAGCGCAAGGATGATGTACAGAACGATCATATAGAATCCTCCTTACAGCAGACCTTTTTTATACAGAATACGGCTGATGCCAAGCGTAAACAGAACGCTGACCGGAACCATGATGCCGACAGTGCCGGAGTTGAGCGCCGGAACAGCAATAAAGAGAATGAGCATGAGAATGATCGGTGCGATTGCGATCTTCCAGTTGCGGGAGATGAATACGACACCGAGACCGCCGAACAGCGCCGGGAGCATCTGTGCAAATGCCGGCTCAAGAACCGGAGCGTTCAGAATCGGAGAAAGCGGCACGATCAGAACAACGCCGATGATGATAATAACGGTCGTAACGATACTCGAAACTGCGATTGCGATCGTGGAGACAACTTCGCCTTCCTCGGAGTTCGCTTTTACATTTGCCTGCTCCATTGCGTTGAGCGCAACCGGCATTTTCAGGTTCGAGATGTTGCCGGTGACAAAGGACAGATACGAACCGCCCGCACCGAGCATCGGAATATACGTAAAGGTTTCAATAACGCCGACTGCCCAGTACATCGGAGCAGTTGCGAGCAGACCCATCAGAAGGCCCTGCCAATCCGGCATAACGCCGAAGATCAGACCGACCGCCAACGGGAACGCCAGGAGAATACCCATAACCGAAAGGTTCCAGATAAGACCGGCGCGATGCACCTGGTCCATATACGACATTTCTTTTTTCATTGCAGTTCCCTCCTTACGACAGCCAGGATGTGATCGGGATCGCGCTTGCCATACCTGCGATCAGGCTGATCGGCAGTGCATAGTCGTTGACCCATTTCATTTTCGGAACGTTGATGAGCAAACCGCAGAGTGCCATCACGATTGCCGAAACCATCATAACGCAAACCGGAATAAGACCGGTGAGGTCGCCGGTGAACGCGTTCGAAACGTCGCAGAAAATAAAGCCGACGAACGCCGCGATCATGCCGATAAACATAGCGGACTGGAAGATATCCGCCCATTTCTGGTCGCGTTTTTCGAGATTGATCATACCGCCCTGCAGTTTTTTGCAGAGAACCGGTGCAAGCCAGATGCCGACCAT
>JBGUUS010000063.1:0-4402 GCA_045133675.1 Oscillospiraceae bacterium
GGTTATCGAAGCGTTCAACTTCATCGAAAACATCGAGCTGAGTGAGCGCGACCGTATGATCGCACACCAGATTTTCAAGGAGATCCGTTCGCGCCTGCAGTTTTTGGCGAGTGTCGGCCTTGATTATCTGACCCTTTCGCGTTCCGCCGGTACGCTCTCCGGCGGTGAAAGCCAGCGTATCCGCCTTGCAACACAGATCGGTTCTTCTCTCGTCGGCGTTCTCTATATCCTTGACGAACCGAGTATCGGTCTGCATCAGAAGGATAACGACAAACTGATCGCAACGCTCAAACACCTGCGTGATCTTGGCAATACGCTGATCGTTGTTGAACACGACGAAGATACGATGCGTGCCGCGGATTATATCGTTGATATCGGCCCGGGTGCCGGTGTGCACGGCGGCGAGGTTGTCTGTGCAGGAACGGTTGAAGACATCTGTGCGTGTGAAGAATCGCTCACCGGTCAGTATCTGAGCGGCAAAAAGAAAATCGAGGTTCCGAAAGAACGCCGCAAAGGCAACGGCAACTTCCTGCAGATTATCGGCGCAGGCGAGAATAACCTCAAAAATATCGACGTTAAGATTCCGCTCGGCGTTATGACGTGTGTTACCGGTGTTTCCGGCTCCGGCAAGTCGTCTCTCGTCAACGAGATCATCTATAAACAGCTTGCCAAGGATTTAAACGGCGCACGTGATAAAGCCGGCAAGCATAAAAAGATCAAAGGCATCGAACATATTGATAAAGTTGTCGATATCAGTCAGTCGCCGATCGGACGGACGCCACGCTCCAACCCGGCAACGTATACCGGCGTATTTACGGATATCCGCGACCTCTTTGCCATGACGAACGACGCGAAGATGAAAGGCTATACTTCGTCGCGCTTCTCGTTTAATGTCAAAGGCGGTCGCTGTGAAGCGTGCCAGGGCGACGGTATTGTGCAGATCGCGATGCATTTCCTTCCGGATATCTTCGTTCCGTGTGATGTCTGCAAAGGAAAACGCTATAACCGCGAAACGCTTGAAGTGAAATATAAAGGCAAGTCCATCGCGGATGTTCTCGAAATGACCGTTGAAGAGGCGCTCGATTTCTTCTCGGCAGTTCCTAAAATTGCACGCCGTATTCAGACACTTTATGATGTGGGTCTTGGCTATATCAAACTTGGTCAGCCGGCAACAACGCTCTCGGGCGGTGAGGCACAGCGCGTTAAACTCGCTACCGAACTTTCGCGCCGTTCCACCGGAAAAACGATGTATATCCTCGATGAACCGACCACCGGTCTGCACACCGCGGACGTACACCGCCTGATCGGTATGCTCGAGCGCCTTGTTGAGGGCGGAAACAGCGTCCTTATCATCGAACACAATCTTGATGTCATCAAAACCGCGGATCATATCATCGATATGGGTCCGGACGGCGGTGATCGCGGCGGTACCGTTATTGCACAGGGAACACCGGAAGAAGTTGCACAGACGAAAGGCTCTTATACCGGCGAGTATCTGCGCAAAATCCTCGGTTGATGCTTTACTTTTTGCGTTTCCCGTGGTAAGATAACTTAGCAGAAATGAAAGGAGAGAGCTTCTATGCAGGGAGATCTTCATACACACACCGTACTCTCGGACGGTAGCTGCACACGCCCGCAGGTTTTCGCACGTGCAAAAGCCGAAGGACTTGGTGCATTGGCCATTACCGACCACGATCATCTCGATGATTACTCTGTGGATGAAAAACTCGGCAGGGAATTCGGCATTCTTCCGATTTACGGAACAGAACTCTCGACTTTTGATTATCAGCGCGGCCGCCGCGTGCACATTCTCTGTTACTTCCCGCAGGATATACAGGCGATCCGTGCGATCTGCGATAAAACGACGCAGAACCGTCAGGAAGCCGGTCTCGCTATGGCGCACATGATCGCTGAACGGTACCCGGTATCGGTAGAAGAGATCATTGAACGCTCCGGTGAGGCGCTGAGCCTGTTCAAACAGCACATTATGGCAGCCTTGATGTCCGCCGGTTATTCGGAAAAAATGTACGGACCGCTCTGGAAAGAACTGTTCGACTTCAAAACCGGCTCCTGCGTTCGCAACTGCGTCGCTCCCGATGTGTTTGAAACAACGCGCGCGGTTAAAAAAGCGGGCGGAATCGCTGTAATGGCACATCCCTTTACATACAATAGCCTCGATATTTTGCAGGAGATGCTCGATCAGAACCTGCTCGATGGCATTGAAGTATGGCAAAGCAAGACGACACGTGAGCAGGAGGCATTTCTTGAAGAGATTGCCGATGCACACAATCTGATCAAAACGGGCGGCTCCGATTTTCACGGTGCATATACGTCCAAACCATGTCCGGTTGGCGCCGGACGGACACCGGAAGAATCAATCGAACGGTTGCTTTCTCTGCGTGACCGCCTTCGCGCCTGAATATATCAACACTTGGAGGAATTTATCATGACGACATCGTATAAAACCAAAGGTACCTGCTCCCGCCAGATCGACCTCACGATCGAAAACGGCATCATCACCGACGTAAAATTCTACGGCGGCTGCAACGGCAACCTGCAGGGTATCTCCCGCCTGGTTATCGGCCGTGACGCAAAAGAAGTTGCTGAGTCGATCAAAGGTGTAAACTGCAACGGCAAAGGAACTTCCTGCCCGGATCAGCTTGCAAAAGCGATCGAAGCAGCACTTGCTGAATAAAAAACAGCGGGCTTGCAGTAATGCAAGCCTGTCTCCATTGGATACAAAAAGAGCAAGGAACGTTTGATTCCTTGCTCTTTATCTTTATCAGGTTTTAATTATCTGCAGAACTTCTCGATATATGCATCGCGGCAGCTCTGAATGATGCGTTTTGCTTCTTCCGCATCGCAGACATCGTTTACAACGGTATCTTTGTTCTCGAGGCTCTTATAGATCGTAAAGAAGTGACGCATTTCATCGAAAATGTGCTGCGGCAGTTCGGAAATATCGTGATAACCGTTGTAGGTCGGATCTTCAAACGGAATTGCGATAATTTTCTCGTCGAGTTTGCCGGAGTCGAGCATTTTCATAACGCCGATCGGGTAGCAGCGAACGAGAGTGGACGGGCGGATGCTCTCACTGCAGAGAACAAGAACGTCCAGCGGGTCGTTATCATCCGCATAGGTGCGCGGGATCAGACCGTAGTTTGCCGGATAGTGGGTGGAAGTATAGAGGATACGGTCGAGCATAATGTGACCGGTTTCTTTGTCGAGTTCGTATTTGTTCTTGGAACCTTTTTCAATTTCAATAACAGCGATAAAATCGTCCGCAGAAATACGGGACGGGCTGATGTCGTGCCAAATATTAGACATTATACATTCACTCCTATAAGTGTTTCGATCGTTCTTTCAATCGTTTTTATTCTTTCACGCTGTGTATTATAACCCGAATAACAGAAAAAGGCAATCGCAAAATCAAGGATTCCGGATTGCCGATTCAATTTTTTCACTTTTAAACAAGAATATTTGGAAAGAGGTAGTAGTTTTATCAAAAGCGCAGTCGCTTTAAAGCGTAAAATCCTCCTCCGAAAATCTGGGTAGCTGGGCGGCGCGCTTTGGCATTCGTTTCAGCGGTGCATATACAAACCTGGAACAGCGGTCATCGGGCGCACAGACACCTTTTCTGCGGCAGAGTACACCGACACCGTCAGCAGTTGTTTTTCCGTTCTCGCAGTAGATACAAGCCGGTTCAATATGTTTCCCGAATAATGCACGTTTCATCTTATGAATTTCCTTTCGCGCCGCGTTCTTTGACTTTTATTGTAACACTTCGCTGCGAAAAAAACAACAGAAGAAGCAGCAGGAGGATCAAAAATCCAACCGCAAGCGGTGTTTCCGATATCCCGTTTGAAACAGCACCGTCAAAAACCGCAAACGATTCCTGCACGCTTTGCGGCAGCATTTGACTCAGCAGCAGTGTGCACAGGATAAATGTACCCGTGTATATCAGACGCATCAAAAGTGCGCGTTTCATTCCGATTCCGCTTTTATGTAAAACGGCAGCGATCTGTAAAAAGACACAGATACCGCCGAAAGCAGCAAACAGTGCAGCGGTAAACAGTGGATAACGGACAGAGCCTTCGGCAATCTGTGCACATCCGCCGCAGACCTCGAGCAGACCGCAGATATATTGCAGGAATTCCTGCGGTATAAAGCTTGAACAGACGGACTGAATCAGCGGAACAAATGCCGAAAACAAGACCACACTTCCGCATATCAAAGCGGTAATCTGTACGCCGTTTTTTACCGAAGAAACAAACAGATAAGCCCTGCTTTCACTCTGCGCATCCACAGTGCCGGGAGACAGTTCTTTTTCTCTGTTTATACGGTTCAGCTGCATCGTTATGATAGCCGCACATAGCATGGAGATCAGCAGAACGGCACCGAT
>JBGUUS010000064.1:0-3031 GCA_045133675.1 Oscillospiraceae bacterium
TTTATTCTTCAAACCGATACCAGATATCGTCCAAAACGATGTCCGTTTTTGCACGGTCCGGGATCGCAATGCCGTATCCGCCGTGAACCAGATAGCTGTTGAAATGCGTGTACATATAGTCAAGCTCTGCCGATGCCTCCGCGGTCAGTTCTTCGCCTTCTGCCAAAGATGCAAGATCCGTGTAGCGAAACGCCATGCGCATCATACGGATATTGTTCTTTTCGGTTGCATTTTCCGCCTGATGCAGAGCTTCGTCAAACAGCGCATAGACCTTCTGCCTGTCGATATGGTGCGCAAAGTAAATACCGCTCAGATTGATCGGCACTTCGCCGTCGAGTGTTTCTTCATAAAGCGCGAGGATCTTCGCGATCGGCTCTCCGCCTTTTCCGAACAGGCGGCACATCGATGCGATCTGCTGATGAAGCGAAAGGGAGGTGTCGTACGCCGTGCGCGCAAAGCAGTAGAAGTTCAGCAGGTTGTTCCACAGGTTGAAGCACTCGATCTGCGTGCCGCTTCCGCTGAAGCCGACCGCTTTGTAGTGCTGATACAGGCTTTGCAGTTCATCCGCCGCCGGCATGATGCGCTGTTTATTGCCGTAGTTGCCCATGTAATATTCATAAAAGACGACATTTTTGCATCTTTCGCGGTAGCGGAGCAGGTTTTTCTCAAATTTCGTGCCGATAATGCAACTGCCGTCCGGCTTGCCGCAGGTGCGCAGGTCGATCGCCCAGGTCGATTCGTCGATCACGATCGCATCCGAAAGAACCGTGTCCTCCGGGCATTCCCAAAGGTCCATATAGATCAGCACGTCGATCTTCGTTTCCGGATGAACGGCGGCCACACGCTTGGCGATCTCGTTTTCGAGATAGAGATAGTTCTCGGTCTTGCTGTACGGCGCGCATTTTTCGCAGCAGCACTGTGGATGCGCGCTGTCGTTCGGCCAGAACGCGATCGTATCGACGAGCGGGTTTTCCGCGATCCATTCGTTCAGATTCTTCGCAACCTCTTCGATCAGCTCCTCGTTTCGGCTGCAGAAGATCATCTGTCCTTCATAGTCGTCTGCGTCTTTGACGATAAACCGCGTGCCGTCCTCCTGCAGGCGGTAAAACTCCGGATTGGTGAGCGCATACTGTTTCGGATAGCGCGTGTTTCCATACGGCGGAAGCCAGGTTGCCGCCGCCTGATGATGACCGACCGTTAAACGGATGCCGCGTTTTTCCAACTCCGGGATCATGTTAAGCGTGCGGTACTGCTCATAAATGCCGACCCACGTGAGAATGCGGTTATAGCGGTTTTTCGCAAGCCAGCTGATAAACGCCAAAGAGAGCTCGTGATCCGCGTTGCCGACCCAGTTGTTATACTGCACGATCGCCGTGCGGTACGGCAGATCCGCTGCCGGTTTGCAGGAAACCGCCGGTTCAAGCACAAGCGCGTTCAGATGCGGCACAGTTTCGCCAACTGCGGTACCTTCTTTGTTGATGGCGCCAAAGCAGCAGCCGACGAATCGCTCTAAAAATTCATAAACGGCATAGAGAGTGCCGCGGTTATAGCCGTCGCGGTCGTCGCTTCCTGCCAGCAAAACTGCGCTTTCGCCGATTTGGATATACAATCCCTCCGGACCGGTCACTTCCGTCCGGAACGCCTCTGCGCCGATCAGCTTTTTGGCCGCTTTGTTCCGGTCCGGCCCGCCGATGATAAAGCACAGCGCGTTTTCTGTCTGTTCATCCGCGATCCGCACCGCCGCACCGAGAGAAGCGCGCAGGTAATATGCAAGTTCCTCTGCGGCAAATTCTTCCGTTTTCAGCGGATTCTCCGGCAAAAGGATGATAATATCCGTGTTTTTATCAAGTACCATATTCACTCACCTCAAAGCAAATTTTGAAAATCCGAACAAACCTTTCTTTAAGTCGATTATAGCCGGGAAGAGCGGATGTGTCAAGAAACAGCGGCATAACAAAAGCGAGGTGAATTTCACCTCGCTTTTGCATACAGAATTAAAGAATTCTTGTTATGGGCGCATTTTCGAAAATCTCGTGTGCGTTGCGTACCAGGTCGCTAAACATCAGATCTCTGCTGCGTGTCAGCATTCTCGGGGAATCCAAAAGAAGTTCATACATCCAGACACCGCTATATCCGACTTTTTGCAGTGTGGAATAAATTGCGTGCCAATCGTTTATACCTTCGCCGGGGAGCCAGTGTTTCTCGTCAACGAAATCGTAATCGGAAATATGAACGGTCGCGATTTTTCCGGCCACCTTTTCGATGAACTCCGGATTGCTTTCTTTTAAAAGATGGTTGGTGTCAAAACAAACCTGCAGCTTGTCGTTTGCACTGATGAGCTTCAGAATTTCGGCGGTTGTGTTGCCAAGACAGGTGCGCGGCAGATCTTCTACAGCGATAATTGCGTTGTTTTTATGGGCGAATTCCGCGAGTTTATCCAGACTTTCCATTGCGTATCCCATGCGCAAATCACGCTCACTGTCCGCGATCGGCTCCGTGCTTGGGTGAACAACGAATCTCTGAATACCGATATTCGCCGCTTTTTGAATCAGTTGTGTAAGCGAATCCATCGTTTTAGTCCGGATAGTCGAATCCGCAGAGGAGATATCGATTTCCTCGAACGGTCCGAACGGCAGATGGTACGACCAGAGGTCGATATGATAACGCTTGGAAAATTCGGCCAGCTCTTTGTAATTGATCGTGTCGTGCTGGGACAATAACGAACGGCTGATTTCCACGCTTTCGATACCGCCGGCTGCTGCTTTTTCAAAGTTTTCTTCCGTCATATCAAAAGCACCGGTTGATAAGCCTATTTTATACATATGCAACACTCCTTACAATATTTTGATACACTTCCGGTCCTGTTTGCGCTTATCTCTTTAGCAGAGCAGCATTTCTGTTTTGATTATAGCATATTCAATTTTGAAAGTAAACGCGGTATAAATCTCCCCGAAATACAGATAATAACAGCACGATTTGAAATTAAAGGAGATTTATATATGAAAGCTACTGGAATAGTTCGTAGAATAGA
>JBGUUS010000065.1:0-10288 GCA_045133675.1 Oscillospiraceae bacterium
GCGGAGGACCGCCCGGGTGTAACCCGCGGCAAACAGTGGGTAAGCCTGGATAAAGATATCGAGCTGCTCGATATGCCGGGTGTACTCTGGCCGAAGTTTGAAGATCCGCTGGTCGGCGAAAAGCTCGCATTCACCGGCGCTGTCAAAGACGGCGTTGTTGATATCGAACTGCTGGCGATGCGCCTGCTTTCTTATCTTGCAAGAAACTATCCGGAGCGCCTTGCCGAGCGCTATAAGATGACCGATCTTGAAGGTCTGACCGGCTGGGAGCTCCTTGAACTCGCCGGAAGAAAACGCGGTATGCTCGTTTCCGGCGGCGAGGTCAACACCGAGCGTGCGGCAATCACCGTAATCGACGAATACCGCGGCGGCAAACTCGGCCGCCTCACCTTTGAAGCACCGCCGGAGGCTTGATATGAACGAACTGTTTGCATACGACCGCGCGCAGGGTGTACAGTATCTCTGCGGTGTCGACGAAGCCGGACGCGGTCCGCTTGCCGGTGATGTCTATGCGGCGGCGGTCATTCTTCCGGACGATGTTGAGATCGAAGGCATCAACGATTCCAAAAAGCTCACGGAGAAAAAGCGCGAAGCGCTGTTTGACGTGATCTGCGAAAAGGCGGTTGCCTACTGCATCGCGACGGCTTCGGTTGAAGAGATCGATTCGCTCAACATCCTGCAGGCAACGTTTCTTGCGATGCGCCGCGCTGTGGAAGGACTTTCGGTAAAACCGAACCTTGTTCTGATCGACGGCAACCAGAATCCGCCGATGCCGGTGCACAGCCGTTTCGTGATAAAAGGCGATGCAACGAGCGCTTCGATCGCGGCGGCCTCGATCCTTGCAAAGGTCGCGCGTGACCGCTATATGAAACAGCTTGCCGCGGATTATCCGCAGTATGCGTTTGAAAAACATAAGGGTTACGGCTCGGCACTGCACTATCAGATGCTCGATGAACATGGAATCTCTGCGGTGCACCGCAAGAGCTTCCTTAAAAAATATCAAAGCGGCGAAGAGTCGCCTTCGGCAAAACGCGGCCGCATCGGCGAACAGACCGTCGTCGACTGGCTGATCGGCGAAGGCTGCACGATTGCCGCGCGCAATTACAGCGTACCGCCGTACGGTGAGATCGATATCATCGCCGAAAAGGACGGCATCACTGCGTTTGTCGAGGTGAAAGCGCGCAAAGAAGGCGCGATGATCAGCGGCAAAGCGGCTGTAAATGCGTCCAAACAGAAAAAACTCATCCTTGCCGCCTCGCAGTATGCGGATACCCACCCGGTCGGAAACTGCCGCTTTGACGTAGCGGAAGTTGATATGACTGCGGGAAAAGAACCGCGCGTGACGGCTCTGCGATATTATCCGAATGCTTTTGACGGGAGTGACCGCGAATGATGCGCGTATTTGATCTGCACTGCGATACCCTCGCGCGCTGTCTCGACAGCAAGGAATCACTCTATGAAAACACCGGTCACGTCGATGCAAAACGCATCATCCGGACGAACGCACCGTGGGTACAGACGTTTGCAAGCTTCATTGAAAGCGATATCCGCGGCGAAGCGGCGTGGAGCCGCTTTTGTGCGATGCATGATCTTCTGACCCAAACGGTCGAATCCGACCCGGAACACTTTGCCTGGTACGATCCGAAGAAAGAGCCGCAATCCGGGAAATGTACCGTTGCATTTTCGCTGGAAGGCGGAACGGCGATCGCCGGCGATATCACCCGTATCGAGAAAATGGCCAAAATGGGTGTGCGATTTTTCACGCTCGTATGGAACGGCGACAACGAACTTGCGCACGGTGTCGGCGGTGAAGCGAAAGGACTCACGCCGTTTGGCAAAGAATGCCTTGCCGAACTGCTTCGTGTCGGTATCGTGCCGGATATCTCGCATTTAAATGATTACGGCATTGACGATGTCTTTTCGCTGACCGATGCACCGGTTATGGCAACACATTCGAATCTGCGTTCGATGTGCGGTCATCCGCGCAATCTCATTGAGACGCATTTTAAAGAACTCGTCCGCCGAAACGGCATTTGCGGCATCAACTTCTATCCGCTGTTCGTAACCGGCGAAGCGCACGATCCGATCGGATTTGATGCGATCCGCCGCCATCTTGACCGGATGCTCGAACTCGGCGGAGAGCGGGTTATCGCGCTTGGTTCGGATTTCGACGGTGCATGGATGCCGCCGGTATTAAACTCGGCCGAAAAGCTTGAAAACCTCTATACCGCTGTGGTACAATGGTACTCACAATCTCTCGCGGACCGCCTTTTTTACGGCAACGCGGCGGATTTTATGCAAAGCAAAAAGGGGATATGACCTATGGAATATAAAAGCACACGAAACAGCGCCATCCGCGTAAGCGCGGCGCAGGCCATTACACAGGGCCTTTCGAAAGAAGGCGGTCTGTTCGTTCCGGATTCGTTCCCGGAACTTGAAATGGCCGATATTGAAGTTCTGGCGGAAAAACCGTACACCGAACGTGCGATCGAGATCCTTTCGCTCTTTCTGACCGATTTTTCGGATGAGCAGCTCGTTCACTGCGTCGAAAGTGCGTACACCGCTGAAAAATTCGGTTCCGATTCGATCATCCGCATCGAAGAACTGAACGAAAACACCGATATGCTCGAACTTTGGCACGGTCCGACCTGCGCGTTTAAAGATATGGCGCTGCAGCTTCTGCCGTACCTTCTGACCACTTCGGCAAAAATCGTCGGCAACGAAAAAGAGATCGTTATTCTGGTTGCAACCTCCGGCGATACCGGAAAAGCGGCACTCGCAGGTTTCCAGGATGTTCCGGGCACCGGCATCGTTGTTTTCTATCCGGAAGACGGCGTCAGCCCGATGCAGAAACGCCAGATGACCACGCAGGAGGGTAAAAACGTCGCTGTCTGCGCGATCAAAGGCAATTTCGACGACGCACAGACCGCCGTTAAACAGATTTTCACCGATAAAGAACTGGCAGAGCGCATGGAGAAGAACAACAAGATGTTCTCTTCGGCAAACTCCATCAACTGGGGCCGCCTCGTTCCGCAGGTTGTTTACTACATCGCCGCATACGCACAGCTGATCGCCGACAAAACGATCAAAGCGGGCGACCCGATCAACATCTGCGTTCCGACCGGCAACTTCGGCAACATTCTCGCTGCATACTATGCAAAGAAAATGGGTCTGCCGTTTAATAAGCTGATCTGCGCTTCCAACTCCAACAAAGTGCTCACCGATTTCATCCGCACGGGCACTTACGATAAAAACCGCGAGTTCCACACCACGATCTCGCCGTCGATGGATATTCTCATCTCCTCGAACCTCGAGCGTCTGCTCTACGATCTGTACGATCAGGACGATGCGGCGATCCGTGCGCTCTATAAAGATCTCGCCGAGACCGGCTCCTTCACTGTAAGCGACGAGGTCAAAGCAAAACTGCAGGAGCACTTCCACGGTGCATGGTGCGATGACGAGCAGACACAGGGTATCATCCGCGACTGCTTCGAGGAAGAGACCTACCTCTGCGATACGCATACCGCTGTTGCGGTTCACGCGGCTCTCGAATACCGCCACGGTTCCGGCGACGAAACCCGTACGCTGATCGCTTCCACAGCTGATCCGTACAAATTCACCGCAAGCGTACTCGGCGCCGTATACGACGAGATGCCGGAGGATGAATACGAGCAGATCGATACGCTCAACCGCCTCTCCGGTCTTGCGGTTCCGGCAAGTCTTGCCGAACTGCGCGATAAAGAGATCCGCTTCACCCGTTCGATCGAAAAAACCGCCATCGCTGACGAAGTCGTTGCGATGCTCGGTTTGAACTGATCGGCCGAAAGCAGAAGAAGGAGGTGTCCCATGCGGCTGTTTGCAATCGGAGATCCCCATCTTTCTTTCGGCTGTGATAAGCCGATGGACATTTTCAAAGGCTGGCACGATCACGTCGGCCGCTTTGAAGAAAACTGGAAAAAGACCGTAACGGACGAAGACATCGTCATCGTCTGCGGTGATATTTCGTGGGCGATGAGCATGGAGGATGCGAAACCGGACTTCGCGTTTCTTGACCGCCTTCCGGGCAAAAAGATCATCCTGCGCGGCAACCACGACTACTGGTTTTCGACGTACGCAAAGACCGAAGCGTTCTTTGAACAAAACGGCTTTTCGACACTGCATCTGCTGTTCAACAACTCTTACCGCTTCGGCGATTACGCGATCTGCGGCACGCGCGGCTGGGTGAGTGAACATGGCGAGCAGGTGGATAAAAAGGTGCTTTTGCGCGAAGCAGGCAGGCTGAAACTCTCGCTCGATGCCGCTGATGCGGATGCAAAGGAAAAGATCGTGTTTATGCACTATCCGCCGGCATATTACCTGTATGAGTGCACCGAGATTCTCGACGTGCTGAAAGAATACGGGATCAAACGCTGTTACTACGGCCATATCCACGGTGTCGGCCACCGCTATGCAATCGACGGCGAATATCAGGGCATCGATATGCGCCTTGTCGCCTGCGACTACACGGATTTTACACCCGTTGAAGTCGAATTGCCGGAATAAAAGGAAAAACCGCAGAAAAAACGATATTTCAAGCGTATTTTCTTGCGAAAAGGTATGGTCAACGAAAAAAATATATGATATAATAACTGTAATTGTGGCAGTATCTGCCGCGCTATATTGTTTCATATTGGAGGACAATCATGAGCTTAACCGCAACCAACAAAATCGAGAACAACAAATATGAGTTGACTGTTCACATCGACGCAGAGGCTTTTGAAAAAGCACTCGAGAAAGCTTACAAAAAGAATATCAAAAAGATCAACGTTCCGGGCTTCCGTCAGGGCAAAGCTCCGCGCAAAATGGTAGAGAAACTCTACGGCGAAGGCGTTTTCTTTGAAGATGCTATCAACGATCTGTACCCGGATGCACTTGCAAACGCTATCGAAGAGGCTGGCCTCGAGATCGTTGCTCGTCCGGAAGTTGATATGAAAGAAGCTGACAAAGTCAACGGCATCACCTTCACCGCAGTTTGCGTTGTAAAACCGGAAGTTGCTGTTAAAGACTACAAAGGCATCACCGTAGAAAAAACCGTTAAAGAAGTAACCGACGAAGACGTTGCAAACCGTCTGGCTGCTATGCAGAACAGAAACGCTCGTCAGATCGTTGTTGAAGACCGCGCTTCCGCAAACGGCGACACCCTCGTATTCGACTTCGAAGGCTTTGTAGACGGCGTTGCATTTGACGGCGGCAAAGCTGAGAAATACACCCTCGAACTCGGCTCCGGCCAGTTCATCCCGGGCTTCGAGCCGCAGCTCGAGAACCGCAACGTTGGCGACGAGTTCGACGTAAACGTTACCTTCCCGGAAGAATACCACGCTGAAGAGCTCAAAGGCAAAGAAGCAGTATTCAAATGCAAAGTTCACGAGATCAAAGCAAAAGAGATCCCGGCTCTCGACGATGAGTTTGCAAAAGACGTAAGCGAGTTCGACACGCTTGACGAGCTGAAAGCTGACATCCGCGCAAAAATGGCTGAGCAGAACGAGAAAGAAGCTGCTACCGAAGTTGAGAACAAACTGATCGACAAAGTTATCGAGAACATGGAAGCTGACATCCCGAACGAGATGTACGAAGCTGCTATCGATGACATGGTCCGCGACTTCGACTACCGTCTGCAGTCCCAGGGCATGAACCTCGACACCTACATGAAATACACCGGTATGGAGCTCTCCTCCTTCCGTCTGACCTTCGAAGAGCAGGCTAAAAAACGCGTTCAGATCCGTCTCGCACTCGAGAAGATCGTTGAACTCGAGAACATCACCGTTGCTGACGAAGACATCGAAGCTGAGTACAACAAACTCGCTGACATGTATCGCATGGATGTAGCTCAGGTTAAACAGTTCGTTCCGGCTGAAGAGCTCTCCAAAGATATCGCTGTCAACAAAGCAGTTGATCTCGTAAAAGAGAACGCTAACGTTCAGTAATTCACACACGCTATGCAATGTTTCGCGCACGATTCGTGTGCGAAACATTGTTGCATTAAGCGGAAAATCCGACAAGATCCGCTAAATTTATTGAAAAGGAGAAATTTACGATGAGTTTGGTTCCTTACGTTGTAGAACGCACCGGCAGCGGCGAGCGTTCGATGGACATCTTCTCCCGTCTTCTCAATGACCGCATCGTTATGCTCTGCGAAGAGGTTAACGATACCACCGCATCTCTCGTTGTTGCGCAGCTTCTGTTCCTTGAAGGACAGGACCCGGATAAAGACATCAGCCTTTATATCAACAGCCCGGGCGGAAGCATCACCGCAGGCATGGCAATCTATGACACCATGCAGTATATCAAATGCGACGTTTCCACCATCTGCATCGGTATGGCTGCATCCATGGGCGCATTCCTGCTCTCTTCCGGTGCAAAAGGCAAACGCTATGCACTGCCGAACAGTGAGATCATGATTCACCAGCCGTCCGGCGGAAGCCAGGGCCAGGCAACCGATATTCAGATTCAGGCTGAGCGCATCCTGCGCATGAAAAAACACCTGAACAGCATTCTCGCGGAGAACACCGGCAAACCGGTTGAGGAGATCACGCGTGACTGCGAGCGCGACTACTTTATGTCTGCTGATGAGGCTTGTGCATACGGCCTGATCGACAAGGTTATCTCCAAACGCTGATTTTTCGGAAAGTGAGGTGTCCGGATGTCCGGTACTGACGAAAGAAAAACGCCGCGCTGCAGTTTTTGCGGCAAGAGCGAAAAAGAAGTAGAACGTCTGCTTTATTCCAACTCCGCGTTCATCTGCGACGAGTGCGTTTCCATCTGCTATCATATGTTAAACGACGAAGATCCGTTTGCGGAGCATTCGCACCGCCATGAAGGCAAAGATATGATCGTGCTGAAACCGGCTGAGATCAAAGCGGTTTTCGACGAATATGTCGTTGGACAGGAAGAGGCAAAACGCAAACTCGCAGTTTCCGTTTATAACCACTATAAGCGTATTATCCGCGGCGGAGAAGCCGACGACGGTGTCGAGATCCAGAAGAGCAATATTCTTCTTCTTGGCCCGACCGGTACGGGTAAAACGATGCTCGCACAGACACTGGCAAAAGTGCTCGATGTTCCGTTTGCTATTGCCGATGCAACCACGCTTACAGAGGCAGGTTACGTTGGTGACGACGTTGAGAACGTGCTTGTCCGTCTGCTGCAGGCTGCTGAATTCAATGTAGAAGCAGCGGAGCGCGGCATCATTTATATCGACGAGATCGACAAGATCGCGCGCAAATCCGAGAATACCTCGATCACGCGTGACGTCTCCGGCGAAGGTGTTCAGCAGGCACTGCTGAAAATCATCGAAGGAACGATCTCCAACGTTCCGCCGCAGGGCGGCAGAAAACACCCGCAGCAGGAGACCATTCAGGTCAACACAAAGAATATCCTCTTCATCTGCGGCGGTGCTTTCGACGGCCTTGAAAAGATCATCAAGCAGCGCTCGAAAAAAGGCTCGCTCGGCTTCGGCGGCGAGATCGTCTCCAAAGAGGAGAAAAACGGCGACAATGTCATGAAAGAGGTCGTTCCGCACGATCTGGTCAAATTCGGCCTGATCCCGGAGCTTGTCGGCCGAATCCCGGTCATTGCCGTTTTGGAAGAACTCGACGAAGATATGCTTTGCCGTATTCTTACCGAGCCGAAAAACGCGTTCATCAAACAGTATCAGGCACTGTTCGGTATGGACGATATCGAGCTGCTTTTCAGCGAGGATGCAGTCCGCGCAATCGCGAAACAGGCGATTGAACGCAAAACGGGTGCGCGCGGTCTCCGTGGTATCCTTGAGGATGTGCTCTCCGACCTGATGTTCTCGCTTCCGTCCGAACCGGATGTCAAACGTGTCCGTATCACGAGCGATGTTGTTGAGAAAAAGGCACTTCCGGTCGTAACGAAAAAACGTTCGGTTAAAAAGCTCACCGATCCGAGTGCGCTGTAATTACAAAAGAATGGGCATCCCTGCTGTAAAAAAGCGGGGATGTCCTTTTTTCGTGTGAAAGAAAAATATTGACGAATCGCCCGGTTTTGTGATATGATATATTCCATATTAGCCCTTTAACCCGTGAAAGAGAGGAACCCTATATGATTATCGGATGCCCGAAAGAAATCAAACCGCAGGAAGGACGCGTCGGCCTCACCCCGGCCGGTGTTGAAGCGCTCGTTCAGGCGGGTCATACCGTATATATTGAAAAAGATGCCGGCTTAAACAGCGGCTTCCCGGATGAAGAATACATCGCAACCGGCGCGGCTGTTCTGCCGTGTGCCGAGGCTGTTTACGCCATTGCCGATATGATCGTCAAGGTCAAAGAGCCGCTGGAAGAGGAGTATGAGCTGCTGCGCGAAGGACAGATCCTGTTCACGTATTTCCATCTTGCACCGGACGCAGAACAGACGGAAGCACTGCTCAAACGCGGTATCATCGGTATCGCATACGAGACCGTCCAGCTTGCAGACGGCAGCCTGCCGCTGCTTTCTCCGATGAGTGAGGTTGCAGGCCGTCTTGCAATCCAGACCGGCGCACATCTGCTTGAATCCAACAGCGGCGGCCGCGGCATTCTGCTCGGCGGTGTACCGGGTGTTGAACGTGCAAACGTTGTCATCCTCGGCGGCGGTAACGTTGGTATGAATGCTGCAAAAATCGCAGTCGGCATGGGCGCAAACGTCACCATCCTCGACCTGAACATCAAACGCCTCGCATATCTTGAGGATATTTTCGATCACAAGGTCCGTACGCTCCAGTCGAACTCCTATAACATCGCACGCATCGTTCGCGACGCCGATCTCGTTGTCGGATGCGTTCTGATCCCGGGTGCAAAAACGCCGCACCTCGTAACCGAAGAGATGGTTAAAACGATGCGTCCGGGCAGTGTTCTGGTTGACGTTGCCATTGACCAGGGCGGTTCCATTGCGACGATCGACCGCAGCACCACGCACCTCGATCCGTATTTCGTAAAACACGGCGTTATCCATTACTCCGTTGCGAATATGCCGGGCGCCGTTCCGCGTACCTCCACGCTGGCACTCACCGGTATGACACTGCCGTATGCGCTGAAAATCGCGGCAATGGGTGCCGAAGCTTCCTGCAAAGCGGATCCGGCACTGATGAAAGGTTTGAACCTCTATAAAGGCAAGCTCACCTGCAAAGCTGTTGCAGACGCACAGGGCAGAGAGTACACCGATCCGACCGAACTGTTTTAAGTAAGAGAGCAGCTCCCACCGATGTGGGAGCTGTTTTTGTTTGGGATATGAAAATACTACAAAAAATCGGATGAAAAAATAATTTTAAAAAAAGTGAAAAAAGGTGTTGACATTTCGCTTGCGCTGTGATATTATATACAAGCACCAAACGTGCTGGTGTAGCTCAGTTGGTAGAGCAGCTGATTTGTAATCAGCAGGTCGGGGGTTCGAGTCCGTCCACCAGCTCCATCAATGGTGTTTAAAACTGAATATGGGAGATTTCCCGAGCGGCCAAAGGGGGCAGACTGTAAATCTGTTGCTTTCAGCTTCGATGGTTCGAATCCATCATCTCCCACCAACAACAAGCGATTCGCATTTGCGAGTCGCTTGTTGTTTTTTGCAAAGAGGATGGATGAGATAACAATCATTAACATCGGAACGATGTTCCGACTCCAAATCAAAGATTTGGAGAAAATCGCATTGCGATTTTTAATGTTGTTGCAATACGTGTCTGTCAAACAATCAAAATGATTGTTTGAGGTCGATAAATCGACCGCGCGACATCGTCGCGCCAAAAACACGATTATAGGAGCGGTAGTGAATGGGTGTGCATAGGCACACCCAGAGCCGCGACCGGCTTTTTCCGCAGAAAAAGCGAATCCATCATCTCCCACCAGAAAAACCGACAAGTTTCGACTTGTCGGTTTTTCAATTAAATCCGTCCTTGCGGACGGGATAAATCCCACTTTCGTGGGATGAAATCGTCTTCGACGATGAAATCCAACTTCGTTGGGAGATAAGGACGGATTTAATTTCATCTGAGGCAAAGCCGAAGATTTCATCAGCTTTAGCTGATTTCATCCTTGCGTCAGCAAGGATTTCATTTTCTGTAAGGGTTCGAATTCATACGCAAAAACTGCAAAAATATCTTTTTTGTAGCCCATAGACAGAAAACGACAGATTCCGACAGGAAACTGTCGTTTTCAGTTATATTTGCTTCGCAAGTGATATTGGGCTTCGCCCAGTTTTATGGCGAATATAATATCACTGAAACCGCAGGTTTCAATACCACTTTCTCGAAGAGAAAATA
>JBGUUS010000066.1:0-29565 GCA_045133675.1 Oscillospiraceae bacterium
GTACCGCCGCCGTGGGTGGTAACCATGGTGCCGTCTTCGGTTTTGTCGAACTCAACGCCGAGTTCGTTGAGCCACAGGATTGCTTCCGGAGCCTCGTTAACAAGACGAGCGAGCAGTTCCGGTTTTGCAGCAAAGTGGCCGCCGCCGAATGCGTCAAGGTAGTGGATAGCCGGAGAGTCGTTCGGTTTGTCAGCTGCCTGAATACCGCCTTCAGCCATCATAGTGTTTGCGTCACCGATGCGCAGTTTCGTTACGATCATAACGTTTGCGCCTGCTTCGTGAGCTTCGATTGCAGCGGATGCACCTGCACCGCCGCCGCCGATTACGAGAACGTCAACGTCGTAATCCGGAGCGTCGAGCTCGATCTCGGACGGATCGATACGGCTGTTAGCCTGCAGCGTAGCAGCCAGCTCTTTCGGAACTTTTTCACCTTTGTTCGGACCAATCTGCAGGATCTCAAACTCTTCCTGTTTATAGTCCGGGTGGTAAGTAGCAAGGAGGTTCTCTTTCTGCTCAGCCGTCATACGAGCCGGTTCGAGCACTGCGTTTGCCTCACGAGCCGCTTCGACCTTTTTGATCGATTCCAACATAGAATTCGGATACATGGACAAGTTCCTCCTTATTTCTCAATTTCTCTGTTGTTGTAGAGTTCTTTCATCTCTGCAACCGGTTTCTGCATCAGGGACTCAAGCAGTTCGGTGAACGTGCCGTCTTTGATCTCTTTTACGCGATCTTCCAGATGCTGCGTTTTCGGAGCGAGATATTTGCCGTTCAGGCGGCGTGCAAGAAGCGCAACCTGCGGATGGGAGATGCCAGCCGGGCAACGGGAGGAGCAAACACCGCACATAACGCAGTCGAAGGACTCTTCTGCGCATTTTTCATACTCGCCGCGCTGTGCGTAAGCGATGTACTGCATAACGTTGAGCTCCTGGGTGCAGCTCTTGGTGCAGGCGTTGCAGCCGATGCAGCTGTAAATCTCCGGATAGAGCTGCATCATGATCTGCTCAGTCGGTTTTACAGCGTTGATATCATAAACCTGTTTAACCAGCGGGAAGAACGGAAGCGTTGCAACATACATGCCTTCTTCAACTTTCGTCTGGCATGCGAGGCAAACTTTCAGTTCCTGCTGACCTTTGATGCGGTAGATCGTTGCGCAAGCGCCGCAGAAGCCATTACGGCAGCCGCAGCCGCGAACGAGCTGATAACCCGCATATTCCATCGCGGTCATGATGGTGAGTTCGGACGGTACAGTGTACTTTTTGCCGAACAGGAATACGTTGACCATCTGTTCCATATCGGTACCTCTTTTCATCAATATTCGTTCGGGAGTTCGTCAAGCTGATCGCAGCGGAAAACCGGTCCGTCTTTGCAGACGTATTTCGAACCGATGTTGCAGCGGCCGCACTTGCCGACACCGCATTTCATGCGGAGCTCCATGGTGGTGAATACCTGTGTTTTGTCAAAGCCGATTTCCTGAAGACCGGCGAGCGTGAACTTAATCATGATCGGCGGGCCGCAGATGATCGCGGTTTTGTTAACGTCGAAGCCGAGCTCTTTTACATAGTTCGGAACGAAACCTACGTGACCGTCCCAGCCTTCCTGTTCACGGTCGATCGTCAGGTGAACGTTGATGCCTTCGTCGGTCATCCACTCGTTGATGATCTCCTGATAGTCAACGAGATCGTCTTTACTGCGGGAACCGTATACGATATCAACGTGGCCGTAGTTTGCGCGGTTATCGCGGACATAGTTGATGACCGAACGGAGCGGCGCAAGACCGATACCGCCTGCGATAAAGAGCAGGTCCTGGCCTTTGAATGCGGTTTCAACCGGGAAGCCGTTGCCGTACGGGCCGCGGATGGTGATCTGCTGGCCCGGCTCCATTGCGTGGAGCCAGCTGGTCAGACAGCCGCATTTTTTAATGCTGAATTCCATGAATTCGGTGTTGGTCGGCGAAGAAGTGATGGAGAACATCGCTTCACCGACGCCCGGGATCGAGAGCATTGCGCACTGGCCCGGGATGTGCTCGAACGCTTTTTTACCGTCCGGCGTAACAACGCGGAACGTTTTAACGTCCGGCGTATCAATGCGGATATCGGTAACGACGCCGAGTTTCGGGATCAAGGTCTCATTCATGCTTTCTTTCCTCCCAGCGTTTTCATTACTTTAACGATATTCATCGAGATCGGGCATTTAGCAAGGCAGCGGCCGCAGCCAACACAGCCGAATTCCCCGTTGTTATTTGCCGGGAAATATACGAGCTTGTGCATGAAGCGCTGACGGAAGCGTTCTACCTGGCTGTTACGGGAGTTGCCGTGTGCCATCTTGGTGAAGTCGGAATACATGCAGCTGTCCCAGCAGCGGAAGCGTTTGATGCCGTGGCCGGTATCAAAGTCGCGGATATCGTAGCACTGGCAGGTCGGGCACACAAAGGTGCAGGTTCCGCAAGCGAGGCAAGCCTCAGAGAGCGTTTTCCATTCCGGTGCATTGAATTTTTCCATCAGAACATCGCCGCCGAAGCCTTCGGTGGTGAGATCTTTGAGCGGGAGCTTGTTGAGGATCGCTTTGGTCGCCTCTTTCTGCTCGTTTACTGCAGTTTCGTCCGCATCTTCAAGCAGATCGCCAAGTTTTGCGAGAAGAGCCTCGCCTTTTTCGGTTTTTGCGGTGAGATAAAGCGCATCAGCCGTTTTCCAGGTTACAACGTCGCCTTCCGGATCGGTTGCATCGATGCCGAAGGTGCCGCAGAAGCAGGTCTCCTGCGGACGGGTGCATGCCATCGAAACGACGGTGCTGTGCTCACGGCGGTTTTTATAGTAGGTATCAACCGGATCAACGAGGAAAACCTTATCGAGGATCGAGAAGCTGCGAGCGTCGCAAGCGCGAACGCCGAAGATTACGAAATCTTCCATCTCAGAGCGCGGATCGATGATCTCGATGTTTTTGCCCTGCATTTTGAACTCAACCAGGTTCTCGGTCTGCGGGAAGAAGAAGTCTTTTGCGCTGCGAACGGTGTTCAGAGCGTTCGAAAGCTTCTTGCCTTCTTCCCATTTTTCAAAAGCAGCCTGACCGTTGTCCTGATCAACCGGGAGGTAGAGCGCCTCGTTTGCAGAAATTGCCGCAAACAGTGCGGAGAGTTTATCGAGAGAAAGCTTTTTCATCTTAGTTCTCTCCTCTCTTGTATACAACGTTCGGCTCCACGTCTTCGGTGTCGTAGCGGTTCAGCGGTGCGCGGGACTCGGTGTCTTCACCGGCCTGGAAATCGCCGTAGAACTCGTTGATGTCCTTGATGAACTTGCGGTTCAGCAGGTGCAGCGGGATCTGCTGCGGGCAAACGCGAGAGCACTCGCCGCAGTCGGTGCAGCGGCCTGCAACGTGGAATGCGCGGATGATGTGGAACATATTCTCTTCGAACGAATCAGCAGCAGCTTTGTTTGCAACGCCGGATGCGTCGTTATCGAAGATGCATTTTTCGCAGGAGCAAGCCGGGCAAACATTACGGCAAGCGTTGCAGCGGATGCAGCGGGACAGCTCGTTTCTCCAGAACTCAAAGCGTTCTTCGGAGGACATAGCTTCCAGTTTAGCAACCATATCGAAACGGTCGGTCTCAACAACGTCGCCTTCTTCACCCATCAGCTCGTCGTATGCGACGTGCTTTTTGCTCTTGCAGGATACACAGCGCTCAGCAAGGAGGTCTGCGCGAGCTGCGGTCTGATCGTCGTAAAGCGTTTCAACCGTAACGGTCTCACCCTCGGTTTTGATGCCGATGATGCCGTCGCAGAGTGCTTTCACTTTCTCTGCGCTGATCTTACCGTCGCACAGTACGCCGACAACATAAACGTTATCGCGGATGATGCGATGCTCTTTGATCAGCTGGTTGAAGCTGTAGGTATCACACGGTTTTAAGAATACGAGGACTTTGCCCTCTTTGCGGCTTTCTTTGATGAGATATTTGGAAAGGTTGTTTCCGCAGAAATCATCGTAAACGAAGCCTGCTTTCAGATCTTCTTCGGAGGTAAAGACCGCCGGCGTTACGTCGTAAACGAACTCGCCTTTTTTCCAGCCGAGCACACGGTTAACGGTGCCGTCTGCAAGGAGAGCCGCCGCGCGTGCAATCATCATTTCTTGCATCTCAAATCCTCCAGTCTCTTGTTCGGTCCGAGTTTGGTGACAGCGTCAACGAACTCGTTCATGGTAGCTGCGAATTTTGCGCCTTCTGCAGCGGATACCCACTCAACGCGGGTACGCTCTTTCTCGATGCCGAGGTAATCGAGCATGGAGAACAGAAGCGTCATTCTTCTTCTTGCGAAGTAGTTGCCGGAAGTATAGTGGCAGTCGCCCGGGTGGCAGCCGCAGAGGATAACGCCGTCAGCGCCGCGCTGGAAAGCACGGAGGATGAACATCGGGTTTACGCGGCAGGAGCACGGTACGCGGATGATTTTAACATCAGCCGGGTAGTTCAGACGGTTCGTTCCGGCGAGGTCGGCGCCCGCATAGGAGCACCAGTTGCAGCAAAATGCTACGATTTTCGGTTTGAATTCATTTACTTGCATATTGCGTCAACCTCCGCCATGATCTGGCTGTTCGTGAAGCCTTTGAGGTCCATTGCACCGGACGGGCAGGCAACCGTACAAGCGCCGCAGCCCTGGCAGACTGCTTCGTTAACGGTGGCTACACGGCGGATCGCAATCGTGCGGTCCGGCATACGGAACTCTTTGTCGGAATATGTGATCGCGCCGTACGGGCAAACTTTCTCACAGGAGGAGCAGCCGTTGCACATCAGTTCGTCGGAATGTGCGACGCACGGGTTGCAGGTCAGTTTGTCTTTTACAAGCAGGCCGATAACTTTTGCAGCAGCAGCACTTGCCTGAGAAACGGTCTCTGGAATATCTTTCGGGCCCTGGCATGCACCGGACAGGAATACACCGGCGGTCGGGCTCTCTACCGGACGCAGTTTCGGATGCGCTTCGGTGAAGAAGTCGTTGGTATCCATGCTTGCAGTCAGCATCGTTGCCAGCGGACGAGCGGATGCATCCGGCTCGATAGCGGTTGCAAGAACAACGAGGTCAGCGTCGATATGGAGCTGTTCGTTGGAGATCAGGTCGGATGCCTGAACCATCAGCTTATCGCCTTCCGGAGAAACTTTGCCAACCATGCCTTTGATGTAGTGAACACCGTATTCTTCAACAGCACGGCGATAGAACTCATCAAAGTTTTTGCCCGGGGTACGAACGTCGATGTAGAATACATAAACTTCGGTATCCGGATATTTTTCACGCGTGAGCATTGCGTGTTTAGCGGTGTACATGCAGCAGATCTTCGAGCAGTAGGTTTTGCCGCAGCCGGAGGTATCACGGGAGCCGACGCACTGTACGAATACGATCTTATGCGGATGTTTGCCGTCGGACGGACGAAGCAGTTTGCCTGCGGTCGGGCCGGCAGCGTTGGTCAGACGCTCGAACTCGAGAGACGTGATAACGTCTTTGCTCTGCGAGTATGCGTACTCATCAAAGCGGTCGAGTTTGATCGGGTTGAAGCCGGTTGCAACTACGATTGCACCGTACTCGCGCTCTACGAACTGATCCTTCTGTTTGTAGTCGATTGCACCTGCGGTGCAGACCTTCGAGCAGACGCCGCATTTGCCGGTTTTGAGCATGGTGCAGTAGTTTGCATCGATCGTTGCTTTCTTCGGAACAGCCTGAGCAAACGGGATGTAGATTGCGCGGCGGTTATCCATGCCGAGGTTGAAGTCGTTCGGAACTTTTCTCTGCGGGCATTTTTCGGTGCAGAGACCGCAGCCGGTGCAGAGATCTTCGTTTACGTAACGTGCTTTTCTGCGGATGGTAACGTTAAAGTTGCCGACGAAGCCTTTGACGGAATCGATCTCACTGTAAGCGTAGATGTTGATCTTGTCGTGCTGTGCTGCATCAACCATTTTCGGGGTCAGGATGCAGGCTGCGCAGTCGAGCGTCGGGAAGGTTTTGTCGATCTGAGCCATTTTGCCGCCGATGGTAGCGGTTTTCTCAACGATGTCGACCTCGAAGCCGGCATCAGCAATGTCGAGAGCGGTCTGGATGCCTGCGATACCGCCGCCGATGACGAGTGCACGTTTTACAACGCGGCTCTCACCTGCAACGAGCGGAGCATTCAGATGTACTTTTGCGATTGCGGCACGGCCGAGGATAACGGCTTTCTCCGTAGCGGTCGGCATATCCTTGTGGATCCACGAAACCTGCTCACGGATGTTTGCGATCTCAACCATATACGGGTTAAGACCTGCTGCTGCAGCCGTTTTACGGAACGTTGCCTCGTGCATACGCGGCGAGCAGGAGCATACAACGATACCGGTGAGTTTATAGTCACGGATCGCATCTTTGATGATGTTCTGGCCTGCCTCGGAGCACATATACTGATAGTTGGTGGAGAACACAACGCCCGGTTCGGACTTGAGTGCCTCGGAAACAGCCGCTACGTCAACGGTACCGGCGATGTTGCTTCCGCACCAACATACGAAAACGCCAATTCTTTGCATGTTCGTTCTCCTCCTTTACTTCGTGTACTTGCGGTATGCGCTGACGATTGCCTGCTGCGGCAGGTCTTCGTCGAGCATCTGCGGGATCTGTTCAGCCGTCAGGTGGTTTTTGCCCTGCTGACGGATCTGCATCAGGCGGACTGCCTCGATGAGTTTTGCCGGTTCAACGCCGCGCGGGCAGCGCTCAACACATGCAAAGCAGGACAGGCATTTGTAGAGCGATTTGCTCTCCATGAGTTTTTCGATCTCGCCTTTTTCAACCATATACACAAACTCGTGCGGATGGTATTCCATCTCATCGTAAGACGGACAGGTTGCGGAGCATTTGCCGCAGCGCATACATTTCAGCGGGTTAACGCCGCTGGTGCGAAGGACCTGTTCTTTGAGAAGTTCTTTTTTACTTGCCATCGATTAGTCCTCCTTTACGCCGAGTGCTTCTGCAAGCAGCTCGGTAAAATACATGACCGGAAGATCGTGCTCGGTTCCGTTTTTACGGAGGTTATACAGGCACAGCGGGCACGCGGTGATAACGAGCTCAGCGCCTTTGTCCTCTGCACTTGCCAGAACTTTGTTGCTCTTTTTCTGTGCGAGAGCTTTATCCTCGAGAGTAACGTAACCGCCGCAGCATTCGTTGCGGTATGCGTAGATAACCGGCTCGCCGCCAAGTGCGGTGATCAGGTCTTCGATAATCGTCGGTTTCTCCGGATTGTCCATCTGCATAACAGAAGACGGACGGAGCAGCAGGCAGCCGTAGTATGCAGCGACTTTTTTGCCTGCGAGCGGTTTTTTAACCGCCTCTTTGATCTTGTCGTAGCCAACTTTGTCGCGAAGCACTTCAAGGAAGTGGAGAACTTCGGTCTCGCCGTTGTACGGCTCGTCAAGTTTCAGGTAGTTGTTTGCACGGAATGCGATATCTTTATCAGACTGCATATCGTGGTTTACCTGTTTGATTACGTTGTGGCATGCCGAGCACATGGTGCAAAGTGCCTGACCGCGCTCTTTTGCAGCAGCCAGTGCACGAACGGACGAAAGTTTCGAAGCAATCTCGTCTTTGCCCATCGTATACACACCGCCGCAGCACTGCCAGTCTTCCGGCTCAACGAGCTCGATTCCCAGCGCTGCTGCACTTGCACGTGCGTATTTGTCCAGATCTTTCGCTTTCGTTCTCAGCGTGCAGCCCGGATAATAACTGAAAGTCATATGCCGACTCCTTTCTGTATTATATAGGTTTCGGGATCAGACCATCTGTTCCGGATGGAAGACCTCGTCAAAACGCTCTGCGGTCAAGAAGCCGAGTGCAACACAAGCTTCTTTCAGCGAGATGTTCTCTTTGAATGCTTTCTTAGCCGTTTTTGCAGCGTTTTCATAGCCGATATACGGGTTCAGTGCGGTTACGAGCATCAGAGAGTTGTGCAGGTTGTGGTGCATCTTCTCTTTGTTTGCTTTGATACCGATTGCGCAGTTGTTGTTGAAGGAAACGATGGACTCAGCGAGCAGACGTGCGGACTGCAGGAAGTTATATGCTGCAACCGGCATGAATACGTTGAGCTCGAAGTTGCCCTGGGATGCTGCCATGCCTACTGCAACGTCGTTGCCCATAACCTGAACGGCTACCATGGTAACAGCCTCGCACTGGGTCGGGTTAACTTTACCCGGCATGATGGAAGAGCCCGGCTCGTTCTCCGGAATAAAGATCTCGCCAAGGCCGTCACGCGGACCGGAAGCCAGCCAACGAACGTCGTTTGCGATCTTCATCATATCAGCAGCCAGTGCTTTGAGTGCGCCGTGTGCAAATACGATTTCGTCTTTGGAAGTCAGAGCATGGAATTTGTTCTCTGCGGTGATGAATTTTTTGCCGGTGATCTCGGAAACTGCTTCTGCAACTTTAACGTCAAAGCCTTTCGGAGCGTTCAGGCCGGTGCCGACTGCGGTGCCGCCGAGAGCGAGCTCTTTGAGTTCTTCAACTGCGATAAGGAGCATTTTCTTGTCTTTTTCAAGGCTGCTTCTCCAACCGCTGATCTCCTGCGAGAAGGTGATCGGGGTTGCGTCCTGCAGGTGCGTACGGCCGCTCTTTACGATGCCTTCGTTCTCTTTTTCAAGACGTTTGAAGGTTTCAACCAGCAGGTCGATTGCCGGAATAACTTTGTCCTCGATTGCAACAACTGCCGAGATGTGCATAGCAGTCGGGAACGTATCGTTGGAGGACTGGCTCATATTGATGTCATCGTTCGGGTGGAGCAGCTTTTTGCCAGCCAGCTCGTTGCCGCGGTTTGCGATAACTTCGTTTGCGTTCATATTGGACTGGGTACCCGAACCGGTCTGCCATACAACCAGCGGGAAGTGGTCGTTCAGCACGCCGCTCATAACTTCGTCACAAGCAGTGGAGATGGCCGCGAGCTTCTCATCGGTCATTTTCTCCGGTTTGATCGCGTGGTTTGCAATTGCAGCAGCCTTTTTCAGGATACCGAATGCATAAGTGATCTCGCGCGGCATGGTCTCGATGCCTACACCGATCGGGAAGTTATGGTGGCTTCTTTCGGTCTGAGCCGCCCAGTACTTATCCGCCGGAACGCGAACTTCACCCATAGAGTCGTGTTCAATGCGATATTCCATGTTATATGTACCTCACTTTATAATAGTTGGGGTTTATCTTCCTTTATATAAGGAAGAAGGATGTGCCAATCAGATGGTCAGGTTGCGGATGATGTCTTTGAGGCAATCAGCACTCTTGTTGAGCAGAACGATCTCTTCGTCGGTAAGCGGAGAGAGGATCTTGCCGCGGATGCCTTCCGGACCAACCAGAGACAGCGTGGACAGGCAGACATCGTCGATGCCGTATTCGCCGTGCATCATGGAGGAAATGGTCATGGTGGTATCAGCGCCGCTCAGCAGGCATTTGCAGATATGGCAAACGGAAATTGCAACAGCATAGAAGGTTGCACCTTTGCGCTCGATGATACGGCCGCCGGATTTGCGGATGTAGTTTTCGATCTCAGCATGGTCAAGTGCCGGGAACAGGCCCTGGTGATGCGAGATGGAGTTCTGATACTCGTCGATCGGAATGTTGGAGATGTTAGCCAGAGACCACGGAACGAAGGAGCTGTCGCCGTGCTCGCCGAAAACGTATGCGTGTACGTTCTGCTGGCTGATGGAGTAGTACTCGGACAGTCTGGAACGCAGACGAGCGGTATCGAGAATGGTGCCCGAACCGATGATCTGGCTCTCCGGCAGACCCGAAACCTTGTTGAATACGTAGGTCAGGATATCAACCGGGTTGGAAACGATAACGTATTTCGCTTCCGGTGCGTAGCGAACGATGTCCGGGATGATCTTCTTGGTGATGTTTACGTTGGTCTGCGCGAGGTCAAGACGGGACTGACCCGGTTTGCGCGCAATGCCGGACGTAATAACAACGATGTCGGAGCCGACTGCGTCGCGATAGCTGCCGGCATAGATGGAAACCGGCGCGCAGAACGGTGTGCCCTGACGGATGTCAAGAGCCTCGCCCAGAGCCTTTTCCTCATTGATGTCGATCATGACGATTTCCGAAGCGATGCCGTTGACTGCCATAGTATAGGCGATAGTCGAACCAACGCTTCCGGTGCCGATAATGGTTACCTTGTTCATTTGCACTCACCTTTCGTTTTTTACGCTTTTTGCGTATGGTTTGGTCAAAATACAGCCGCAGAATCTGTTTTTCCGCAAACTGGGCGCACTTTGGCCATAGCCATATTACACCACCCTTATTTTATCAAAAAGCGTCGAAGGATTCAATATAAATGGAGCGTGATAATATTCAAATATCGATATGCTTTTATTTGCGGTTTACGTGCCTTTTTCGGCCTTTCCCACCGAAAAAACGGGTGTTAAAACACGACATCATGTCTTTTTCTTCTTACAGCAACTTCTCCCGGCTTCCGCAGAGCGATACCGCGAAAAATACCAAAAATAAAGAAAAAGTTACTCATATAAAAAAATATATGAGTAACTCGTATTTTTATATATTTAGACTTGTTGTGAAAACACAGCGCTGTTTTTCGCAGTATACAGCGCATCGATGAAGCGGAAAGCCAGCTCCGGCAGCTTCGTGTTTTTCGGATAGATCAAAAGGTCGGTGTAGCGCAGGCCTTCACGATATGCCTTCTGCACCAGCGGTGTATCGTCGTATTCGTATGCAGCCGCCGGCGGTATGATCATATACGCGCCTCTGATACGGCTCAGCAGAGCTTCCGCGCCGGCACATCCGTTAATCCGGATGCCGCTTTCCGCTTCGGAGGATTCTTCTTCAAAAAAGTCCTGTGCACTCTCCTGTCCGCGGCGAAGCTCGGTGTACTCCGCAAGGCTGTCCGCCGTAATGGTGCCAAACGAAGCGAGCGGATGATTTTTTGCCATCAGCAATGCACCGGTGAACTCCCATACCGGTTCGCAGGTGAGCTCTTTCTGCGCAAGATAGCTCTGCAGATATTTGACACTTCCTGTGCGGCAGCGAACGATGCCGAGATCGGAGCGTTCTTCCGCAACACGCACAATCGTTTCCGCCATATCCATTTCGCGGAACGAAAGCTGTACATTTTCTGCAGAAAGCGATCCGGCAAAGCGGGCAAAGGCATCCATAATATAACCGCCGTACGGTGCGGCAAGATCAAAGCGCTGCAGTTCCATATCACCGGCATCACGCAGTGCTTCCATTTTATCCAGCTGCGCGAGGATCTTCTTGGCGCGGACCAAAAATTCCGAGCCTTTTTTCGTCGGAACAACGCCTTTCGGTGTACGTTCAAAAATCGTAATACCGAGCGAATCCTCCAGCTCGCGAATCGCCTTGCTCAGGTTCGGCTGCGCCATATAGAGGTTATCGGCCGCCTGCGTAATCGAACGCGTCTTCTCGACCTCAACCGCATATTTTAAATGAAGCGTATTCATACACGTCTCTCCGTTTCGCCCGTGATATGCTTTTATTATACTAAAAAGTGCACCGATAGTCAAACGGGTGCAGTGCACATTCTGTTCATAAAAAATTAACATTTATCCCTGCCGCGAAAATGCCGCTTTATCCGTATTATATATAGCATCATCGTGAAGGAGGCACCGTTATGAAATATAAAATCTTCGTTATCACCGCTCTGATTCTCGTCGCTCTCCTGCCGTTTATTCCGCTGATCTCTTCTCTTTTCCGGGACCTGCACGTTGAAAAACGGCGCGAAGAGCTGGAGCGCTATTATATCGATACGGATAACTTCATCAGTTATTTCGATATGCCGCAGTTTCTCTCGCCCGACAATGACTTCGGTTTTACCGGCGATTCTTTTTACGGCGATGAGATCAATACACTGCACGCCTATCTCGTTTTGAACGATTTTGTATACATCCTTGAACACGGAGATACCGAAGACACTTTGCAGATCCGCTGTGGCCGTCCGGATTGTCTGCACGAAAACGAAGCGGACGTCCGCTGCTGCGACGCCTATATACCAAACTTACAGCTGTTCCAGAATTACTATGGTGAGGCACACTATATTACTGACACAGTTTCCGACAAAACCGGTACCGTTTTATATGAAGGCGAACCGGTTCTGGTTCGGGAACGCATTGCCGGCGACCATATCATCCTCGGAACCGTTCCGACCGATCCGGCTGTCGAAATGCAGTACGCCATTCACCGCGAATGGTTCTACGTTTTCCGTTTCCACCCTGCCACCGGCGACTTCACCGTAACCCGCACACCGATTTCCGATATCACTGCCGAACCGGAACCCGTCTTTGAAGCGAGCGGCTTCACTGCGGTCACCTCCTTGATTTACGGCAAGACACTGTTTTTGCTCACAGAGGACGAAAACGGCTTTCACACCTTCAGCAAAACACCGCTGATGTCAAACACACGCGATATCCTGCTTCATGACGAGAATCCGGATGCGGAATATCAGTGGATTACCGGCGATAACAACGGTACATTTTATCTACTGAAAACCGTTCCGTTCCATGACAGCTATTCCGAAATCACGCTCCACACGTTTATGCCGAATCTGAACTATCGCTATCAGGAAAGCCTGTATGAATACGCCTCCAATGGAAAAATCGTATCGGCAGGCGCGATAATGGGCGGTGTTTATCTCGCGTTTGCTTCGCCGGATAACCCGGACGAAACGGTTTTGTATTTTAACGAGAGCGCACTCAACTGTATCACCTTTTCTTCCGCAACAGTCGCGCTGAAAGACCCGATCAGTATCAATGTCGGCGGCCAGTTCTTTCTCGAACGCAACGGTTCTAAGCTTCTTTCCGCAGGTCGCTATGCTTCTATCTCGCCGTATTACCGAAAACTCCTGTATGAATACCGTCCGGTTTCTTAAAGCTTTGTGAAATCCCAAAATCAAATCAAGAAATCTATTGACTTCCGCAATCCCAAGGAGTATAGTATTTTTGTATACGAATCTTTTTTACAAAGATTTTGCCGTTTCTTGATGAATTGGAAACAAAGACTGTAGGAGGTCCGTCACCATGGAGATCATCGGAATTATCAACTGGATTATTGCGATTTTCTTTACCGTTTGCTACTCATATCAGATGTTTTACATCGCGGTTTCGCTGGCCGAAAAAGCACCGTTTCTGCGATGGATGTTCAAAAAGCGCCATCAAAAGCTGACACCGACTGAAATCAAAAAGACCCGCTACGGTATTTTGATCGCGGCGCGCAACGAAGAAAAAGTTATCGGTCAGCTGATCGACAGCATCAAAGCGCAGGATTATCCGGCAGAACTGATCGATATCTTCGTTATGGCGGATAACTGCACCGACTCAACAAAAGCGACAGCCGAAGCTGCCGGTGCAATCGTATACGAGCGTTTTAACAAAGAGCTCGTTGGCAAAGGTTATGCGCTGAACCTGCTGCTCAAGAATATTGCACGCGATTTCCCGGAAAAACACGACGCATTCCTCGTGTTCGATGCCGATAATATCCTCGAACCGAACTACATAACCGAGATGAACAAAACGTATTCGGCGGGTTATGAAGTTGCAACAAGCTACCGCAACTCCAAAAACTACGGTGACAACTGGATCACCGCCGGTTATTCGCTCTGGTTTTTGCGTGAAGCAAGTTATCTGAACCATTCCCGTCTTCTGCTCAACACATCCTGCGCAGTATCCGGCACCGGCTTCATGTTCTCCCGCAAGATTATCGAAGAATGCGGCGGCTGGAACTTCTATCTGCTGACCGAAGACATCGAGTTTTCGATCTGGAACGCTGCATACGGTCACAAGATCGGTTACTGCGGCACGGCAATGTTCTATGACGAACAGCCGGTTACGTTCCGTGCTTCCTGGAATCAGCGTCTGCGCTGGGCAAAAGGCTATTTGCAGGTATTCCGCTATTACGGCTGGAGATTGCTCAAAGGTATCTTCACTCGCGGCAGTTTCTCCTGCTACGATATGTCGATGAACATCATGCCGGCAACGGTTCTCTCCTTCGCCGCAATCATTCTGAATATCGTCGCATTGATCATGAGTATTGTAACGAATCAGGGTCTTCCGGGCGTACTCAGCTCCATCGGCGCACTCGTCGGCAGTACATACGGCTTGATGTTCGTCATCGGCGGTATCACCACGATCACCGAATGGAAGAACATCCACTGCAGCGTTCCGCGCAAAATCCTGGCGGTATTCACCTTCCCGATTTTCATGTTCACCTACATCCCGATCGCATTGGCAGCTCTCTTTAAGAAAGTAACCTGGACACCGGTTGAACACAGCAAAGCAAAAGACCTCAAGGACATTAAAAAGTCCTGATGGAACCCACAAAAAAATACCCGCTCAAGATGAGCGGGTATTTTTTTGTTCAGTTTTCGGAAGATTATCTGCCGACGATGGAAATTGCGTCGGAAATCGTCTTCTCAAATGCCTCACGGCCGTATTTGTCAACCTCGGCTTTATTCTTCTCGCCGTGGGTCAGACAGCCTGCGCCGTTGATGCATCCGCCAACACAAGCCATACCTTCGATGAAGTTTGCGTTGAGCGCGTTTTTGCTTGCACGGAGAAGTGCCATACGGCATTCTTCGATACCGTCGCAAACCTGTGCTTTCAGTACGAAATCGTCAAAGCCGAACTCTTTAACACCCTGTGCAACTGCGTCGGAAAGACCGCCGGAACGTGCAAAGATACGTCCGTAGTACGATGCGTTGTCCAGAACGTCTTCCGGCAGAGAGCCGATTTCCATATCGCGGCTGTCAAACAGAGCCTGCAGCTCTTCGAACGTAAGAACCGCATCAACATACGGTTTTGCTTTCTCGAGGCGTGCTTCTGCTTTCTTCGCGGTGCACGGGCCAATGAAGACGACTTTTGCGTCTTTGGTGGTGTCTTTCAGGTATTTCGCAAGCTCGACCATCGGCGAGTAGTTGTGCGAAACGTGCTCTTTCATTTTCGGGAATGCCGTTTCAATGTAACGGACGAAGCCCGGGCAGCAGGAGCTGGTCAGGAAGCCTTTCTCAACGAGCTCTGCGGTCTCTTTTGCTGCAACCATGTCAGCGCCGAGTGCTGCTTCGATAACGGTGAAGAAGCCGAGTTCTTTCAGACCGGAGATAACCTGGCCGAGTTTTGCATAAGTAAACTGGCTGGAGATCGACGGAGCAACGATTGCGTAAACGCGGTATTTCGTGTTTTTCTCGCTGCCTTTGATCAGGTTGATGGTGTCCAGGATGAAGGATTTATCGGTGATTGCACCGAACGGGCACTGATATACGCAAGCGCCGCACTGGATGCATTTGTTGTTGTCGATAGCTGCTGCATTCTCCTCGTTGATGGAGATTGCTTTTACTTTACAAGCAGCCTGGCACGGACGGGTGCGGTTAACGATAGCGAAATACGGGCAGACTTTTGCGCACTGACCGCACTCAACACATTTGGATTTGTCGATATGTGCAACGTGGTTGTGGTCGAAGGAAATCGCACCGCGGCGGCAAACGTCTTCACAGCGGTGAGCCAGACAGCCGCGGCAGGAATCGGTTACTTCGTAACCTGCTGCCGGACACTCGTCACAAGCAATATCGATAACTTCGATAATATTCGGGTTCTCCGGATTGCCGCCCATTGCGAGCTTTACACGCTCGGTTAAAACCGCGCGCTCTTTATAAACGCAGCAGCGCATGGTCGGGGTTTTGCCCGGAACGATCATTTTCGGGATATCCAGCACGTTTTCAAGCAGCGAGTCTCCCCATGCCATACGGGCAACTTCGCGGAGAACTTTGTACTTCAGGTGCTGTACTTTTGTGTCAAACTTTCTCATACGGCATCTCCTTAAAAATAGCTGACCTTGATTCGTTTACCCATCTGTTTGAGACAAGCAGAAAGCTCTTCGACCAAGTTCATTTTGATACTAAAGTTGATGGGCAGATCCGGGTTCTGATGCGCCGGGTTGATTGCCCTGCCGACATAGAAGTTGATGTCGGTCGCCTCTTCAAACAGAAGGCGGCTGATGAGCGAAGCGCCGTCGCGCTTCATGCTCCAATGCTCATACATCTGATTTTCAGCGAGATAATCTTTTGCATACTCAACGACTTTGTTGATCGTGATAACGCCTTCGGTAACCAGATCGACGCCTTCGATCTCCGCGATCGGCGGAATATCCGAACGTTCAAAGCTGAGGCTTGCGCGAATCGGCTTGCCGAGGAATTTCGAAGCAATCGAAGAAGTGGTACCGCCGCATACGATGTGTTTGCCTTCTTTCGAGAAGAACAGCGCCATCATGCGGTTTGCATCGTCGCGGTTGGACGGCGGGCCGAACAGAATGTTCATCGGCTCGCGTTTACGGATACGGACAACACAGGCAGTCGTATCATCACCCGGTTTATCGGCATACAGACGGTTGCACTCGTCAACCAGGATGGTCGACAGGGTTTTCGCCGTATAGCCCGCCGGGATCAGGGTTTCAACAAAGCTGATGATATCTTCGCGGCGCCATCCGAAGTTATACGCCATACCGATGCCTGCATGCGGACAGCCGTCGCTCATCGCAACGAACATATCGCCTTCGCGCAGGCGGATCGACGTTTTATAGATGCGTTTGCCGCCGATATTCATCTCCGTTTTCGGATAGTCATAGTTGACTTCGTCACGGTACATAATGACCAGCGGGTTATCATACTGAATGATCTCCGCCATGTCGTTGTTGAGCAGATTGATAATGGTGAAAGTGGAATACGCAACACCGCGCTGCGAGCAGACCGGAAGCGTTGCAGCAATCGTTGCAACACATTCTTCAATCGGAAGGCCTGCCGCCATCATCGTGGAAATGATCTTCGAAGTAAGCGTGGAGAGAATGCTGGCTTTAACGCCGCTTCCCAAACCGTCCGCGAGAACGATAACCGTGGAATTTTCGCTTCCGTCGATTATGTCAACGTGGTCACCGCAAAGTTCTTCGCCGAAATGGTTGATGCTTTTATATCCGATATCAGCACATAAATCATTCATCCGTCAGCGACTCCTTCAGTTTAACGAGTGCGATCTTGGTCTCGGCTGCGGTTTCGCCCAGCAGCGACGCGATCTCCTGAACGATTCGCATCTGCTTGTCGATGACCTTATCGGCAACTTCGGCAGTACGGCGGCTGATTTCTTCTTTACGTACACGCTCTTCCTGCTCGCTGGTGACATCGCGGATGCTGCACATCATCTGTCCGGAACCGTCCGCACGGAGAATGCTCATTTCCACGTAGCGTTTATACTCGGCCAGATACATGAATTCATCGCGGATGTCACGTCCGGTTCCGATTACTTTCATAAACGGAGTCGGATCGAGAACACGGATGATCTTATCACCCAGAATATCCGATTCGTTGCGGATATTGAGGATGCGGCGCGCAGCCGGGTTGATCTGCTGTACTTCGAGATTTTCGTTGACAACGATAACACCGTTGACCATATTCTTAAGAATCGAGGTGGAGAAATTCTCTGCCTTGTCCTTCAGATACGGCAGGCACATCGAAATGTCGGATTTGCCCTGATAGATTGCGATCGCCTTTTCACGGCAGGAATCGTATCCGCAGGTTCCGCAGTTCAGCTCGTCTTCCGGCGTATTTTTGCCCATCTTACGCAGAATGTTCTGGATTTCCATTTCACTCGGCATAATAGTGCTCTTTTCAATATGGGTGAACAGACGGCGCAGTTCGCCGTGTTCCGGCTGGGCTACTTCAAAGTCTTCCTTGCCGGTATACTGCAGTACGCTGATATAGTCTCTGATCGGCGTTCTGCGTGCCTTTTCCATAACCGGGCCGTTGATGCAGCCGCCCTCGCAAGCGTTCATTTCAATGAAGCACTTGTGAATACGGCCTTCCTCGATATCTTTGAGAGCGGCAATACAGTTCTGTACGCCGTCAATCGCAATATACGTATAACCGTTGATACCCGGTTCCATCGTTTTGATAACGCCGCCGGTCGTCGGGAAAATACGTGCGAGGCTCTTTTCTTCGGCATCCATCTCTTTGGCGAGTTCGATACGTTCGTCTTTCAGCCATCCGGAAAGTTCTTCAAATGTTAAAACGGCATCAACGTAGCCGGCATAGTGATCGGCCTCGTCTTTTTTCGCGACACACGGACCAACGAAAACAACTTTTGCGTTCGGGATGCGTTTTTTAATATCCTGACCGTGCGCAAGCATCGGAGAAAGCACGTCCGCAAGCAGATTCATATGCTTCGGGAAGTACTTCTGGATCAGGAGGTTAACAGAATGACAGCAGGAAGAGATCACGATATCGCGATCCTCTTCACGGAGAATGCGCTCGTATTCTTTCTTGACAATCGTTGCACCGATCGCCGTTTCTTCCACGTCGGCAAAGCCGAGTTTTTTGAGTGCGGTGCGCATCGCGTTGATGCCGGAGCCTTCATAGTTTGCAATGAAAGAAGGCGCGAGCGAAACAATAACCGGATCGCCGCTCTGCAGCAAAACTTTGACTTTTTCAACTTCGCTGAAGATCTGTTTTGCGTTCTGCGGACATCCTACAAAGCAGCGGCCGCAGAGGATGCACTCGTCATCAATGATATGTGCCTGGTTTCCGGAAAAGCGAATGGATTTAACCGGGCAATGACGGATGCATTTATAGCAGTTTTTGCAGTTTGATTTTTTCAGAGTCAGCCATTTCATGGCCCGTTACATCCTTTCCTTCTCGAGGATTGCCAGAACGTTCTCTTTGAAAAATTCCTTGAAATTCTCGCGCGTAACACCAACATGAACCGTATCGTCAACCTGAACGGTTACACCGATGCGGTTGCATTTGCCGATGCAGAAGCTGCCGGCAAGAGCAATGTCACCTTCCAGGTGATATTCCTCGACGGCTTTCTGGAAAAGTTCAACGATATCCGCCGAACCGCGCAGATGACAGGAACTTCCTACGCAAATTTGTACGATCATGACTTATACCTTTGCAGCAACTTCGGTCTCGAAGAAATCCGCAACCGTATCCGGGGAAACCGAGAAGAACGTATCATCAACGGTAACACAAACGCCCTTCTGGCACTGGCCCATGCAGAAGGTGCCGGCGAGTTCTACTTTATCGCCGAGATTTTTTTCTGCGATCAGGGTCTGCAGAGATTCAACGACCTGACGGGAACCTTTGAGGTGGCAGGAACTGCCGATACAAACTGTGATTTTCATGGTTTTCTCTCCTTGTATATCTTTTTGCGTAGTGCAAGATTGGACAAAATGCGCGCAGTTACGCTTATAAACATTGTAGCATAATCTGTTCACAATTGCAATTACCACAAGTTACAAAATAGCGGATTAAAATACACCTTTTACGCGGATTCTTCGGTTTTTGCTCTCAAACGACAGCAGTGCCGAGCGACTTTCTTCGTTCCATTCGGAGGTGATTTCCACGGCTTCTCCGCATTCGTCAACAGCGCTTACGCGCTTTAGTTCTTTCGGCAGGCGCAGGCGCATTCCGGCCGTGATTCTTCCGGCGGCTTTTGCTTCAAGTGCAAAGCCTTCGTCATCTGCCGCAAGTTCAAAAATGCGCGCCGAGGTGCCGAGCACGCGCAGGGTATCGACTTTGAGTGTATCAAGATCGCAGAGCAGTGCGTTTTCGCCCGGTTTCAGCACTTTTTCGGTGCATACGGCAAAGTCGGTGCGGAGCATATCAACGAAATGACCTTTCAGCACGAGCGGCGTATCGGAAACGCTCTCGGTCATTACGTTTGCGATGCGGTATGTGCCGCGCTGCATCAGGAAATAGTTGCGTGCTTCAAATCCCGGTGCCGCCAGTTCGCAGACATACCGATACCAATCATTTGCTGCCTTTTTGGAAAGTGTGATGCGCGCCGGTGCGAGTTTATGAACCGCAATCCGTCCGTTTCCCGCCGCGTATACGCCTTCTGCCGGATCACTGTCCAGACCGAGCAGACGGAACAAATGGGACGCCGGCGTTTTATCGGCTGTTTTCCCACTGTTCCACCAGGATGAAACCGCATGATACGGATCGCTTCCGTCTCCGACATAGATCAGGGTACCGCCGTTTTTCACCCACTCCGCAAGCGCGAGGTTATATTCCGGCGCCGCCGGCTTCATATACTCATAACTCAGAATGAGCGTTTTATAATCGGACAGATAGTCCGGATAACGCGCAATATTTTCAAGCTGCACCGGTCGAAGCGGAATTCCCGCTTTTAAAAGCGGCATTGTCATGCCGAAAAACTGCGGCATCGGACCCGAAGCGATATAATCGTGAAACAGCGCTTCGTCCGCACCGATCTCTTCCATCAGTATGCGGCTTTCCTTTGCGGTATCCTCGCCTTTGAGCTGGCGTGCAAGCAAATCGAGGAACTGCTCGTTTAATCCGTCCACACCGCGCGCCGAGCTCGAGACGGAATCCGGGAATGTGCGCTGATACAGTCCGCTGTCGGACATAAACACGCCGATCTGCGGGAGCTCCGCATCGAATGTGCCAAAAGGCTGATCCATGTCTCCAAGCGTCTGCGCCATACCGCAGAGGAGCGCGGCATAATCGGCAGGCATCGCCTTTGCGCCGTCCATCAGCTCACCCGGTCCGATACCGCCCTGACCGGAGATCTTCTTTTTCTTCGGATAAACGCCATCAAAAATGCGCGTCGGCCACGGACACACTTCATAGTGATGTACATCCGGATGCAGCAGCGAAGCCGCGACGGTTTTCAGATAGTTCGTGCGAAAATCTTCCCACGTATGCTCCGGATGATCTTCGATCGGGTCGTGCAGGAACCACATCCGTCTGCCTGTTCCCCGAACGAGTTCCTGCATAATGCCGTACTCCAGAAATGCGGTTTCAAAGGTACGTTCGTCGTATTTTCCGGCATAAACGTTGCCAACGCGGGAAGTTCCCGTCCAGATCTGCGCGATATATCCGTCAACCGATGGGATATCGAGAAGTGTTGCCTCCGGACTTAAAATCTTCCATTGCGTATAGTTTACAAGGCTGTGTGTCGGGATATAGAATTTAAGAGCTTTGCCATACTTGCTCATCGCGTATTCCTTGATCGCTTCGCTGACGCGTGCAACAAGGCGCTTGTACAGATACACTTTCAGCCGGGCTGCACGGTATCGCGCCTCCGGCGAAGTGTGCGGAGCAACCCAATCTTCGCCGTAAAAAAGCTTATATTCACGCTTGAACGCCTCGGAATAACCGCCGTTATCCCAAAATTCCGGCTCTTCTAAATGAATTGCTTCTACCCCGGCATCAACTGCCGGTTTTAGTTTCTCGGTGAGATAATCGGCAAAAGCTACACTCGGCGAAAGATACGGTGTCTCGACGCCGTGCAGGATCGGTTCGCCGTTGCGGTCGGTCTGGCTTTCGTCCCAATGCTCGCGTCCGTCCCATTCACCGCGCAGAAAATCCTGATATGCTCCCCACGCACTTCCGGACATCAGATGCACTACATATCCTTTTTCTTTGAACTGTCTGATGCGGCCGACCATATCGTTCGTCGTGCCGTAGACCATAACGAAGTCATACTGCATATCGATCTGCGGCGACCACGGATGCGCCTCCTGACAACCGGTCAGCACTTCACTTCTGTTTCGTATAAACGCCATATTCTCCATTCCTTTCATGGACAGAACTGATACCATTATATTGACATATCGCCGTCCGTTTTTCAAGTACGGATGTATATTTCCTTTGCCTTTGGCAATACTGCTGTAAAAATGTTCGGAGGGATCGGATCATGTTGAGTTTATCCTGTGAAAAAGAGCCGCAAAAACAGTATCCGTGGCTTGGTGGCCGCGAACGCACCGATGTTCTGGTTATCGGCGGTGGTATATGCGCCTGTATGGCGGCATACCTGCTCGCGCGGCGGCAAAAGGACACCGTGCTTTTATCCGCACAGCCGATCGGCAACGACAGCGGCAATGCGCTTCCTTTTTCCGCACAGGGTTTCCTCCTGCTGCATACACTCTGCCGCAAAACAGATATCGGTGAGGCGGTTCACCTGTTGAAGGAAACGGATGCCGCCGCAAAACGCGCGGCTGAATTTGCAAAGGAGCACAGTATTCCGTACGCCAATCGCGACATCCTTCTTGCGGCAAGTGATCTGCACGATTTAAATGCGCTTGAAGACGAATACCGTCTGCGTCTGCATAACGGTCTGCCTGTTGAAATGCTCGTTTCGGATACCCTGCGTGAACAGTATTCCTTCCCAATGAAAGCGGCGCTCCTGATCCCGGATGGCACCTTCTGTGCCGATCCGGTTTTACTGGCACAAACAGCCGCCGCTTTCGCCGAAAAGTCGGGCGCGCGCATCTACGAACAGAGTGCTGTTATTTCTCTCACACGAAAAAGCGGCCGGTGGATTGCCGAAACCGATACGGGCCGTGCGGTTACTGCGCAGCACATTCTGCTCACACCGCCGTATTCGCTGGCACTTTCCGATTATCCGAGGCGCCGGATTTTTGCATCCGCTTCCGTTCCCTGTCCGGATTTTTCAGGATATCAGAGCAAAGCTGCGGTCCGCTTCTTCGGGAAAGACGCCGCTTTCGCCGTCGATATTGACGACCGCGTAATCGTATACAGCGAAGAAAGCGCCGCCGTTGTGAAAGTTTTTGAACAGCGGCGATACGAAAAAGCGGAGGAAATGTGTGCAAAGGCGCTTTGCGGAACACGACCGGTTTTTCCGTCGCGGCGCGCAGTATACACGTACGAAAAGGCCGAAACCGGACTGCCGCATATCGAGCAGAATGCGGACGGCATTTTTCTGCTTCACCACGGTGCCGACGAACTGACCGCGGCTTTCTCGCTCGAAGAAGAGCTGTCTGTGATATGAATCGGTGTCGCTGCGCGGCAATGATAAAACAAAAGGTACTGTTGCATGCAACAGTACCTTTTTCCTTTATTCTCCGTGATAATAATCCACGTCGCTGTCTTTCGGGAAAATCTTGTTGATACCCATACCCCAGATACCGAGCTTTTCGGAATCCGGATAGACCACAGCATCGAGATCGTGCACCACGTCAAAATCAATGTAAACGAGAGTTTCGTTCTGCGAAGAATTCGTCAGTTTATGTGCACCCGCTTCACCCGTCGGAAAAAACAGCAGATCACCGGCTTTTACCTTCCGTTCACCTTCCGGTGTACGCAGAACGCCTTCACCGCTGATGATATAAAACGTCTCTTCGCTTTTATAATGGTAGTGATACGGAAATGCCGATTTCTGCGGCGGGATCTCATATATACTCACGAGCGTATCGTTTGCCTCGCCGAACCGGACGAATTTTTTGCGGAAATACTCGTATCCCTCGTGTTCGTTTTTGTGCTGTGCTTCAAGCTCCTGCGCCGAAGCGTGTTTGATTCCGCTCATCTTGCAAGACCGAGAACCGCAAGGATCTCGCTCTCCGGAACGTATTCGGTGTTCTCGCCGTTCAGCGCGCAGGATTTGAAGTAGCAGAGCTCTTCAAAATAGCCGTCACCGGAGGTGATGTTGAGTCCTTCCACCTTGGTCTGCTGTGCTGCGGAAAGATCGACCGGAATCGGTTCGGTATTCACACCGCGCGGGTAAACCGTCATCTCTGCACCGTCAAAGAGGATGACTGCTTTTTCACAGATCACGCGGAAATCCGCTTTAAACGGCATTTTTGCATTGTACCAGCCGGCTTCCGCCGTAACAAGCGTATCGCCGTAATGCATCATAACGGTATATGCATCGGTGAGGCCTTCATCGTTGCAGATCGCGCGGTGTTTTTCCACGCGTTCCGGCTCACCGAATACGCTGACGATATAGTCAACGTCGTGAATGCTCAGATCAAACGGAACACCGCCGCTCTTTTCTTCATCCATCATCCAGTTCTGCCACGACCAGTACGGCGTACCGGAAAGGCGGCGGAACTCTGCACGCATAACGCCGCCGTACGTTCCCTTCGAAAGGATCTCGCGCAGCGCGATATACGGGCGCATGAAGCGGACAACCTGTGCAACCATAAAGCAGACGTTGTGTTCTCTTGCCGCATTGAACAGCTCGATGGCATCTTCTTTATAGAGCGCTACCGGCTTTTCGCTTACGGTGTGGATGCCGCGTCTGATGGATTTCAGCGCGAGCTCTTTGTGCGTATAAGACGGCGTTGCGATATCGACAAAGTCGAGATCCGGCAGTGCATTTAACGCTTCGTCCATATCGGTGAATACCGCTTCACCCTCTTTTGCCTTGGATGCGGCGCGTCCCGGTTCAATATCGCAGATACCGACAACCTGAACATCGTCCATCTGTCTCCAGCATTCCAGGTGATGGCTGCCCATGCTGCCGACACCGACCATCAGTACCTTTTTCATTATGCGTTCTCCTCCGCTTCTTTTACATACTGCTCAAGCAGTGCTTTTGCTTCAATAATATCGATATCCTGCTGTGCGCCTTCGATCTCGCGCTCGATCGTGAGCGTACGGTCATAGCCGAGTGCGTGCAGCTTGCGGATGCATTCTTTGAGGTTTGCTTTACCTTCGCCGATTTTCACTTCCATGCCGAGTTCGCGGCCGTTTGTCGGGTACAGGCCGTCTTTGCAGTGAACACCGCGAACATATTTGCCGAATACATCGAGCGCATCAACCGGATTTGCTTTGCCGTAGAGAATAACATTTGCGGTGTCGAGGTTGATACCGACGTTATCAAGACCGATATCCTCGATCGTACGCAGCAGCGTTACCGGCGTTTCCTGTCCGGTTTCAAACAGGAATTCCTGTCCGTCCGCCTTGAGCGTCTGTGCGATATGGCGCAGGCAGACAAGCAGGCTCGGATAATTCGGATCATACGGATTTTCCGGGAGATAGCCCGCATGCGTGATAACGGTGTTCAAGCCGAGCGATTTCGCAAATTTCGCACCAGCGAGAATTTCGTTCATGCGCTGATGGCGGTATGCGATCGGAACGAGGCCCAGCGTCTCCTGACCCTCATAGAAATTCCAGGCAACCGGACCGGTCCAGCCGCACCAGAACGCTGTGATGGTCACGTCGTATTTTTTTGCCGCCGCCAGGATGTGCTCGCGCTCTTCTTCCGTCCAAAGCGATGGGTTCCAGCTGACAAACTGGCAGTAGTGGAGACCTTTCTCCGTCATTTTTGCAAAAGCTTCTTCGGTTCTTAAAGCACCGTGATGTACGCATACACCGATTTGCATATTGATTCCCTCCGTTTTTCTTTTGAAACGCTTTATTAAAGCGATTATTTATGTTCAAACAAATATCTGCCGATAAAATCCGCAACCGCGCTGTGTTCGTTATCCGCAACAATCACATTGGCACATTCTTTCACGTCTTCCGGCGCATTCGCCGGCGCCGCACCGACCGAAGCCGTCTCAATCAGTGCAACATCGTTATAAAAATCGCCGATTGCCGCCGTGTCATCCGGATCAATTCCGAGGTTTTCGACAATCCAGCTGAGCGCCGAGCCTTTTGTTGCGCCGCTTGGCAGAATCTCCAGATAATACGGTGCCGAGAACATCACCTGTAATCCCGCACCGGCTGTCACTTCATACAGCTTCCGTTCGACTTCTTTGAGCTTTGCATTCTCGCCGTAAAACAAAAGCTTCATGCAAAGGCCGAAATCATCGAGCGTCTTATACTCAAATTTCTGATTTTCGCGCGGGATATAGTGATCCATAACGCAATCCCGGTTTAAAAGCTGAATGATGCCGTTGGTATACACCTCAGCGCAAACCTCCGGATAAACCTCCAGCGCGAGCGTTGCCATTTTGATAACCAGACTGCGTTCAAGCTCCGCCTGATACAAAAATGTCTCTTTCGAAAAATCGTATACCGCCGCACCGTTATAAAGAATTGCCGGAAGATTCATCGGGATATCTTTTAAAAACGGCGCCGCAATATTTTCGCTGCGGCCGGTTGCAATACCGAAGTATCCACCCGCCTCAACAAAGCGGCGGATCGCGGCAAGGTTTTCCGCCGACACTTTTTTATCGTTGGTCAGCAGTGTGCCGTCCATATCCGAAAAGAGATACTTCTTCTGAAGAATCGCTGTCACACCCTCTCGATCGGTTCTTTTCTCCATCATACCAAACTTTATTCTCGCTTGCAAGAGTGCATCTGCCGTGTTATACTGAAAACACGAACTTAACAAACAAAGGGAGGATTTTCCATGGTTAAACATATCGTAATGTGGACGTTCCGCGATGACGTTAAGGCGGATGCGTTCGATGAAAAGATGGAGCTTTTAAACAGCAAATTCTCGGCAATGCTCGGCGTTGTTCCGGATCTGCACGCGATCAAATTCTCGCGCACGTATAAAGCCGGCAACTTTGATGCCGTTCTGGAGTGCGACTTCACCGACAAGGCGGCAGAAGAAGCGTACCAGACCAATCCGATACATCTCGAAGTCAAAGCGATCATCCATCAGTGGGTGGACAAACGCGCTTCGGCAGACTACGAATATTAAGCAGAAACGGACTGTCTCTTTTGGGACAGTCCGTTTTTCATTCACATTCTCCGATATAGTATTTGACGAGCAGGTCGACGACCGCGCCGTAGCTCTGTGTCTCCAAATTCTGTCCGTAATTTTCCTGCCTGCTGGAGTTTAAATTGTTCGCGACTTCGCTCACCGGCGTTTCGTATTTCGCCCAGTATTCGTTGATACGGGTAAGATCCGCGCGCACCGTATCCGAAAGCGAAGCGGCGATTTCGCGCCAGCCTTCCCGGTCGGCGCGGTAGGACGCGTTCAGCAGATAAACCAGTCCCATCTGCCAGCCCGAATACGCAAATTCCGGAATATCCGACGATGTACACGCCAGAACCGCCGCAAAGTTCGCCTCCTGCTCGGAGGCGATACCCATTTGATGCGCCAGCTCATGCACCGCCGTTGCCGGCATCGAGGTTCGCGGGCTGTGTCCGTTTATATTCGATTCGCCGAGATACGGAAAGAAAAAGCCGGTTGTATCGAGGTAGCTGAGCCCTTCCGAAAGAACGAGCACCTTCGGCGTGGTACGCGGCTTTTGAAAAAGCGGAAATTCCTCTTCTATCCCGTCGTACACACCCGGGCTCAGCATTGCAATTTCATACGGCGACATTTTAAGATCGCCGTTGTCATCGCGTTCCGGTTTATCCGCCGTTTCGCCCGCCTTTTCCGCAAAATACTGTGTCACAGCGAGCAGTTCTTCCGCCGCAATCGGTTCGGCATAAAAGCCTGTCTGCTTCTGCATCGAAGAGCGGTAGTAAAACGCACCCCACATCCAGTCAAACGCCGTTGTACCGATCAAAACCGCACAGAGCAGCGCAGTCAGCCGGGTGACGACCGTTTTCAGTCTCAACCCTTTCCGCTTAATAACCGCGCGAATGCCCGTAACCAACCAAACAAGAATCGCAGCTACACCTGCAGCGATCGTAAGCTCCGATACCGAGAACGGAACAACGGAACAAACCGTGCGCAAAACCGTCTGCAGCGGCAGAATCAACCAGCTTGTTACGAAGTCCATGAACGCCTGCTGCGTTTTCGTCAGATGAAACAGCACGGTGAACGCAAGGCAGATTGCCAGGATGATTGCCTGCGCTTTGGTAACACCAATCTTTTTTACAATGGCTTTGATTCGTTTCATTCCGCACCTCCTTCGTCTTTCTGCCTTTATTGTAGCGGCAAAAGCATCCGCTGTCAAATCCCGGATTATTACACTTTTTACCTTGTTTTCTTACACACACTATGGTATGATATATTAGTTAAAGTACGCATAGAAACATCGAAAAGGAAGTGTCACCATGTCTTACTGCGATCAGGTTGTTATTGTAATTCCATCGCTTAACCCTGACGAAAAACTTCTCCATCTCGTTAAAAACCTGCGTGAACACGGTTTTTCCCATCTGCTGCTGATCAACGACGGCAGCCGCGCGGATTGCATCCGCTTTTTTGAAGAAGCGGCAAGCGAATACGGCTGTCAGGTCTATACCCATGCAGTGAACCTCGGCAAAGGCCGCGCGCTCAAAAGCGCATTCAATTTCATCTTGAACGAATACCCGGACTGCATCGGTGCGGTGACGGTCGACTCGGACGGTCAGCACACCATGGAAGATACCGCTGCGTGCGCAAAAGCGCTTGTTGAACACCCGGATCATCTGATCATGGGCTGCCGCAATTTCTCGGAAGAAGGCATTCCGGCGCGCAGCCGCTTCGGCAATATCTGCACAAAGCACGCAATCAAACTCCTTTGCGGCATCTCCGTTTCCGATACCCAGACGGGCCTGCGCGGTATTTCGAAAGAGTTTATGCGCCATATGCTCCCGATCAAAGGCGAACGCTTTGAATACGAACTCAATATGCTGATCGAAGCCAAGGAAAGCGGTACGCCGTTTTATGAAGTACCGATCCGCACGATCTATATCGAGAGCAACGAAAGCTCGCATTTCAATCCGCTGCTCGATTCGATCCGGATCTACTCGGTTTTCCTGAAATTCATTCTCTCGTCGCTTTCCTCTTTCGCTGTGGATATCGTGCTGTTCGCACTGTTCCTTCCGCTGTTCGAAATGCTGCTTGCGGCACCGGGTTTCGGCGGTTGGGCCATCCCAGCGGCAACGGTTCTGGCAAGAGTTTTCTCCTCTTTGTTTAATTTCTTCGTAAATAAACGAACTGTATTTAAAAATGAGTCGAAATCGAAGACAATGATCGCCAAATACTTCTCTTTGAGCGTCGTTCAGATGTGTCTCTCGGCTGCCGGTGTATGGGCGGCACACATCATCCTCCCGTGGAACGCTACCCTGCTGAAAGTCATTGTCGACTGTCTGCTCTTCTTCGTCAGCTTTATCGTTCAGAGAAGCTGGGTATTCAAATAACAAAATCACAAAGGTCGGAACCCTTTTTCAGGTTCCGACCTTTCTTTTATTCTTCGTTATTCGCAAGGCGCTCTTCTTCATACTTGCGGTATTCTTCGCGCCAGTATCCGCGCTCTTCCTCCGTGATCCCGCGGATCACACGGCACGGATTTCCTGCCGCGATCACATGGCTCGGAATATCCTTTGTTACAACGGAGCCCGAACCGATTACAACGTCATCACCGATTGTAACGCCCGGATTGATTACGACGTTTCCGCCGATCCATACATCCGAACCGATCGTTACCGGCTTTGCATACTCAAGCTCCGTGCTGCGGATATCCGCCGCAATCGGATGACCCGCCGTATAGATACTGACGTGCGGCGCTAAAAAGACATTATCGCCAAACGTAACGTAATTTTCGTCCAGTATGGTCAGATCGGTATTTGCATAAAAGTGCTTGCCGAAAAACGTGCGGTCGCCGTGATCAAAATAGACCGGAGGTGTCAAAACGAGATCTTCCGGCGCACTGCCAAAGCATTGGCGCAATTCTTCCAAAGCGCTTCTGTCGTGCCAGAATTCCGATTCATTGAATTTCTTTTGCGCCGCATGAACACGATTCCATCCGTCGCTTCCCGCACGGTACGGGCTATAGAGTTTTCCGCCAAGCATTCTGTCCCACTCAAACTGCGATTTTCCCATAATTCAACCTTCTTTGCATGCTGATTTCACGAGTTTCTGCATCTATTATAGCGTGCTGTTCAGAAGAAAACAAGTGAGCCGATCCGCTTTCCCAAACAGCTTTA
>JBGUUS010000067.1:0-12642 GCA_045133675.1 Oscillospiraceae bacterium
ATCGTGCTGAGAATTACCGTGGTGACACCGATCAGTACGACAGCGACCACGATATCGACGGAAACCGCCGCAAAGCTGACGCCGACAGCCAATGCATCGATACTGGTTGCAACCGCCTGCGTCAAAAGCATACCAATGCCGAACGGCTTGAGCGGACAGGACTCATCGTGATGAAATCCGTCCCAAAGCATCTTTCCGCCGATAAAACCGAGCAGAACGAGCGCGATCCAGTGGTCGATCGCTTCAACCTGTGCGGCGAAGAGCGAACCGGCGAAATAACCGATCGTCGGCATAACAGCCTGGAAAATACCGAACGCCAGCGCGATCATCAAAACGCGGCGCCAGTTCGGCTTATAGCACATACCGTTGGTCATCGATACGGCGCATGCGTCCATCGCAAGACCGACACCGATCAGAATAATTTCAAGAATACCCATTTCGCGATCCTTCTTTCCTTATTAAATACGGCGGTCGAGCAGATCAGAATACTGTGCACGGAACTCCTCGAAACGACCTTCGTCGAGAGCTTCACGGATGCGCTCCATCAGCGTGTTGTAGAACCAGAGGTTGTGCATAACGGCAAGGCGCATAGCAAGCATTTCGTTTGCTTTGAACAGGTGACGGATATATGCACGGGAATGGCGCTGACAGGTCGGGCAGTTGCAGGTCTCGTCGATCGGGCGGTCGTCCTCTGCGTATTTGGCGTTGTTGAGGTTGATAACGCCGTTCCAGGTATTGAGATGACCGTGACGCGCGTTACGGCTCGGCATAACGCAGTCGAAGATATCAACGCCGCGTGCAACCGCTTCAATGATATTCGACGGGGTACCGACACCCATCAGATAGCGGATCTTGTCTTTCGGCATATGCGGTTCAACGACATCAATGACGTGATACATATCCTCTTTCGGTTCGCCGACGGCGAGACCGCCGATCGCATAGCCGTCGAGATCGAGTTTTGCGATTTCCTGCATATGCTGAACGCGCAGATCATCATAGGTGCAGCCCTGGTTGATGCCGAAAAGAAGCTGGTTTTTGTTGATCGTTTCCGGCAGGGAGTTCAGGCGCGCCATCTCGTTTTTACAGCGGATGAGCCAGCGGGTGGTACGCTCACAGCTTGCTTTTGCATAAGCATACGGTGCCGGATTTTCAACACACTCGTCAAATGCCATCGCAATCGTGGAAGCGAGGTGCGACTGGATCTGCATACTGATCTCCGGAGAGATGAAGAGTTTTTTTCCGTCAACGTGCGAGTGAAAGTGAACGCCTTCTTCTTTGATTTTGCGCAGAGAAGCAAGCGAGAACACCTGGAATCCGCCGCTGTCGGTGAGAATCGGACCGTCCCAGCCCATGAATTTGTGCAGACCGCCGCGGCGATAGATCAGATCATCGCCCGGACGAACGTGAAGGTGGTAGGTATTGCAGAGTTCAACCTGACATTTTAAATCTTTGAGGTCGTAGGAAGAAATGCCGCCTTTGATCGCGGCGGAAGTGCCGACGTTCATGAATGCCGGCGTCTGAACGGTGCCGTGAACAGTGTGGAATTCGCCGCGGCGTGCGTTGCCTTCGGTTTTGATCAGTTTGTACATGGAATTCTCCTTATATAATGAGCATTGCATCGCCGAAACTGAAGAAGCGGTAGCGCTCCTCAACAGCGATCTTATAGGCGTTCATGGTGTTATCGTAGCCGCAGAAAGCGGAAACGAGCATGATGAGCGTGCTTTCCGGGAGATGGAAGTTCGTGATCAGACCGTCCATCACTTTAAATTCGTAACCCGGATAGATAAAGATGTTGGTATCGTCGCTTTTCTCATTGAGATTACCGTCACGTGCAGCACTTTCAACGGTGCGGCAGCTCGTTGTTCCGACGCAGATGACACGTCCGCCGTTTTCCTTCGTTTTACGGATCTTATCGGCGGTCTCCTGTGGGAAATGGTACCATTCGGTGTGCATATGATGCTGTGTAACGTCATCCACCTTTACAGGACGGAAGGTGCCCAGACCGACGTGCAATGTGACTTCTGTAATGTCAATGCCGCGCTCTTTGGCTTTTGCAATCAATTCCGGTGTGAAGTGAAGACCTGCGGTCGGTGCAGCGGCAGAACCGAGGTCCTTGCTGTATACCGTCTGATAACGTTCTTTATCGGAGAGCTTTTCGGTGATATACGGCGGGAGCGGCATCTGACCGATCTGATCGAGAACGGCGTAAATATTGCCTTCGCAGTTGAATTCGATGATGCGGTTGCCGTCTTCCTGAACCTCGCGGATTGTACCGGTCAGCAGACCGTTGCCGAACGAGATCTCAGCGCCGACTCTTGCGCGTTTTCCCGGTTTTACGAGTGTCTCCCAGCAATTGTTGCCTTTTTGCGCCAAAAGCAGAAGTTCGACGTCGCCGTTTGTATCCGTACGCTTGCCGTAAAGGCGCGCCGGAATAACACGGGAATTGTTGACAATCAGAAGATCGCCCGGTTTTAAGTATTCGAGGATATCGTAAAAATGCCGGTGGGTGACCGAACCGGTTTTGCGGTCAAGGACCAGAAGGCGGGAGGAATCGCGCGGCTCAAGCGGTGTCTGCGCGATCAGTTCCTGCGGAAGATCGTAGTAAAAATCGCTCGTTTTCATAAAGCGGTTCTTTCCTTTCCAAACAGTGAAATGTGTTTGCGTGTGTTATATTCTGTGCGGCGTTAAAAGGATGAAGAAAAATGCACTTTCATCAAATCCTTTATTGACAACGCTTTATTACAGTGCTATGATATACCCAATGCGTTTTTTGCGCAGAACCGGATAGAGGCTGCGGCTTTCAACAGTACGCTTTTTCAACGGTCGGCCGGACCGCTTGAGAAAAAGCGGAAAGGGAAATCCGCCGAAGGGAACCCGGCGGCACCGGGACCCTGATCCTGCAGTGAAGAACTGCCGGATTGTCATCATACATATGATGGAGAGCTATCGGCTTTTTCGTTTGGGATACTTACGTGTTAGCGGACAGTAAAATCCGCATAACAATTATTATAGTATACAACGGGCCGGTTTTCAACCGGTTTTTTTCTTTCCCTGTAATGAAAAAAGGGAGATTCAAAGGAGGTTTTTTAGATGAAACAGTTCAATGTAGGTATTATTGGTGCAACCGGTATGGTTGGTCAGCGTTTTGCGATCCTTTTGGAGAACCATCCGTGGTTCCATGTTAAGATGCTTGCCGCATCCGCACGCAGCGCCGGCAAAACGTATGAAGAAGCAGTCGGCAAACGCTGGGCTATGAAAAAACCGATGCCGGAATCGATGAAAAATATGATCATCCGCGATGCAACGGCTGATATCAATGAGATTGCAGCTTCCGTTGACTTCGTTTTCTGCGCGGTTGATATGAAAAAAGACGAGATCAAAGCACTCGAGGAAGCATATGCAAAAGCTGAGTGCCCGGTTATCTCCAATAACTCTGCAAACCGTTTCACCGACGACGTTCCGATGATCATCCCGGAGATCAACGCGGATCACGCTGAGGTTATCGCAGCACAGCGCGCACGTCTCGGCACCAAACGCGGCTTCGTTGCAGTTAAATCGAATTGCTCGCTGCAGAGCTACGTTCCGGCACTGCATCCGCTGATGGAAGAGTTCGGTGTAAAAGCAGCACTTGCTTGCACCTATCAGGCAATTTCCGGTGCCGGCAAAACCTTCGAGACTTTCCCGGAGATCGTTGACAACGTCATTCCGTATATCGGCGGCGAAGAAGAGAAGAGCGAAAAAGAACCGCTTAAAATCTGGGGTAAAGTTGAAGGCGGCAAAATCGTCTGCGCAAACGGCCCGGCTATCACCACCCAGTGCCTGCGTGTTCCGGTAAGCGACGGTCACATGGCGGCGGTATTTGTATCCTTTGATAAGAAACCGACCATCGAGCAGATCCGTGAAAAATGGGCAACCTTCAAGGGTGAACCGCAGGATCTCGAGCTCCCGAGCGCACCGAAACAGTTCCTGCATTACTATGAAGAAGATAACCGTCCGCAGTCGAAACTCGACCGTGATACCGAAAACGGCATGGCAGTACATATCGGCCGTCTGCGTGAAGACAGCCAGTACGACTATAAATTCGTCTGCCTTTCCCATAACACCGTTCGCGGTGCAGCAGGTGGTGCTGTTCTGATGGCGGAACTTCTTGCGGCAAAAGGCTATCTGGATTGATTTTTCGTTCGCGTTTTGCATATAAATGAAAAACGCCAACAATCCGGAATGAGGAGGACCCGATATGAAAAAGACTATTTTTACCGGCGCCGCGGTTGCCATCGTAACGCCGATGTTTGAAGACGGATCGATCAATTATGAAAAACTCGGTAATCTGATCGACTGGCAGATTGAAAACAGCACCGATGCAATCGTTATCTGCGGTACAACGGGCGAATCCGCTTGCTTTACCGATCAGGAACATATCGACTGCATTGAGTTTGCGGTAAAACGCACGGCAGGCCGCGTTCCGGTTATTGCCGGTGCAGGCAGTAACGATACGCGTTATGCACTCGATCTCTGCAAAGAGTCGAAACGCCTCGGCGCGGATGCACTCCTGCAGGTAACGCCGTATTACAACAAGACCTCGCAGCGCGGTCTGATCGCACACTTTACGAAGCTTGCTGATGCAACCGACCTGCCGACGATCCTTTATAACGTACCGAGCCGTACCGGTGTCAATATTGCACCGGCAACGTATGCGGAGCTCGCAAAACACCCGAACATCGTTGCAACCAAAGAGGCAAGCGGCAACCTTTCGCAGGTAGCACAGATCAAAGCACTCTGTGGTGATGCGCTCGACATCTACTCGGGTAATGACGACCAGATCCTTCCGATCATGTCGCTTGGCGGAAAAGGCGTCATCTCCGTTTTGTCGAACGTTCTGCCGAAAGAAACACATGATATGTGTGCAGCATACTTAAACGGCGACAAAGAGAAAGCGGCACAGATGCAGCTGAAGTACCTCGATCTGATCAATCATCTGTTCATGGATGTCAATCCGATCCCGGTAAAAGAAGCACTGAATCTGATGGGCTGGGATGTAGGCGAATGCCGTCTTCCGCTCGTTTCCATGGAAGAAGCACAGGTTCAGAAACTTGCAGCTTCGATGAAAGCGGCAGGCCTTTTGAAATAACAAAAAACTTGCAGAAAAAACGCACACAGTATTTGAACTGTGTGCGTTTTTGTGTTATGATATATACTGTATATTTATATGCAAGCGAAAGGACCGTTTAGTTTTATGATACGAATTTTACTCTGCGGCGCAAACGGCAAGATGGGTCATGTAATCGCATCCTGTGCAGCGCAGCGTGAAGATATGAAAATTGCGGCAGGTATTGATCTGAATACCGCAGTTTATTCGGATTTTCCGATTTATCCGGATTTTGATTCCTGCAGCGAAGAAGTTGATGTAATTGTCGATTTTTCGAATCCGGCGCTGTTGGACAAGCTGCTGGATTACGCGAAAAAGACGAAGACACCGCTGATCGCCGCAACAACCGGCTATACGGCGGAACAGACCGCCAAAATCAAAGAAGCGGCAAAAGAGATTGCGGTTTTCTTTACCTTTAATATGTCGCTCGGTGTAAATCTTTTAACAGCACTCAGTGTGCAGGCTGCAAAAATCCTCGGTGACCAGTTCGATATCGAGATCATCGAGCGCCACCATAACCTGAAAGTCGATGCACCGTCCGGAACGGCAGTTATGCTGGCGGAGGCAATCAACAAAGCGCAGGACGAGCGTTACGTATACGAATACGACCGTCATTCCCGCCGGATGAAACGTCCGAAAAATGAGATCGGCATTCACGCGATCCGCGGCGGAACGATCGTTGGTGAGCACGAGGTGCTTTTTGCGGGACGTGACGAACAGTTGTCGCTGAAACATACGGCTACTTCGAAAGAGGTTTTTGCTGTCGGTGCTGTTAATGCAGCCGCTTATCTGAGCGGAAAACCGGCCGGCCTTTATGATATGACAGATCTGCTGAAGGGAGAATAAAACATGAAAATGGGAAAAGGAAATAAAAGAAGAAAGAAATATCGTCTGAAACCGATACCGGTGGCGATTGCGGCGCTTCTGCTCGCGTTGATTATTATCGTTGTATTCTTTTTGACGTCTTCCTGTGTCGGTTCCGTACCGGCAGGTGGAAATATGGGGGATTCTTCTGTTGAGCCGTCGATCGAAGAATCGAGTGAAGAGGAACCGCAGCCGACTTCTGCACGAATGATCAGCTTTGGTGACAACCTGGCACATTCTTCGATCGTTGCCGAAGCGTCCGAGCGTGCCGGCGGTAACGGCAACTATGATTTCAGAGGTGCATATACCCATGTCAAAGAGCTGGTAAGTCTTGCAGATATCGCAACACTGAACCAGGAGACGGTTCTTGCGAAAGACCGCAAACCGTCGGGTTATCCGCGCTTCAATACGCCGCAGCAGATGGCGGACGCGCTTGATGATCTGGGCATCGACCTTGTTACACTTGCGAACAATCACACGTTTGACCAGGGTGAATACGGTCTGCGCACAACTCTGGAATACTGGCAGACGATCGACGTTATGACGACCGGTGCATATCTGAATGAGCAGGATGCCTCCATCATCCGTTCGATCGAAGTCAATGATATTACGTTCGGTTTCGTTTCGGCAACGGAGGTAACGAACGGCCTTTCTCTGCCGAAAGGAACGGAGCTCGTCGTATTCAACACGAAAGACGAAGAAGCAATGCAGGAACGCATCGCAAAAGCGAAAAAGCTCTACGACGTTGTCGTTGTAAACGTACACTTCGGTGTGGAATATACGCACAAACCGACCGAGTATCAGAAAGAATACGCGCAGAAACTGGCGGATTGGGGTGCGGACATCATTGTTGGTCATCACCCGCACGTTATTCAGCCGATTGAATGGCTTGAGAGAGAAGACGGCGGAAAAACGCTCTGTGTATATTCGCTCGGTAACTTCCTTTCGACGCAGAATGAGAATTACAGCCTTGTCGGCGGTGCGCTCGACGTCACGGTTACAAAAGACCATGTAACGAACGAAGTAGAGATCACCGAAGCACGTTTCATCCCGCTGGTAACGCATTATAATCCGCGCAAACGTGAAGTTGCGGTTTATCCGTTTGATCAGTATACCGCAGAGCTTGCCGCAAAACACGGTATGCGCAACTATGCGGATTACAGCAAGACCTTCAGCATGGAATATATCGATGAACTGGTACATAAAGTCATCGATGAAGAGTTCCTGACTCCGTATAAATAAAAGGAGAGTATTCCAATGAAAGTGATTCATGAGGTTTATTTCACCGAAAACGTAGCGATTCTTTCTTTTGAAAAAGCACCGGCCACCATCGGCTTTTTGAGTGAGCTGTTTAACCGTGTTGCCGATGCCGGCATTAACGTCGATATGATCTCGCAGACTGCGCCGAAGGGTGCTGTCAATGCGATTTCGTTTACGGTTGCCGATGAGCATGTAGCAGGTGTTCTCGCGGTACTCAACGAGATGAATGTGGGAATCCGTCCGATGGTTTCTACCGGAAACGTAAAAATCGCACTGTATGGCGAAGAAATGCCGAGTAAAGTCGGTGTTGCTGCCGGTGCATTTGCCGTTTTGAACGAGGCGGGAATCGATATTCTTCTGATCACGACTTCGGAAGTTGATATCTCGATCGTCGTTTCGAGCGCGGACAGCGATGCGGCGTATTCCGCTTTGAAGAAAGAATATACGGCGTAAAAAATCGACAAAAAACTTGTAAAAAACATTTGACACCGGGCGTTCTGTGTGGTATAATTTTAGAGCCGCATGTGTAGGGATTAAAGTCGAAGTATGCCTTCGCCCCGTAAACAGCGAGATTAGAGAAAAGGCAGGTGCCTTAATAAGATGTATGCAATTATCGAAACCGGCGGAAAACAGTACCGCGTCAGCGCTGGTGACCAGATCTTCGTTGAGAAACTGAATGTCAACGAGAACGACACCATCGACTTCGACAAAGTTATCGTTGTTTCCGGCGACGACGGCATGAAAGTCGGCGCTCCGTATGTTGAAGGTGCAGTAGTTAAAGCTACCGTTGTTAAAAACGGCAAAGACAAAAAAATCACTGTTGCTACCTACAAACCGAAGAAGGGTTCCGCTCGCAAGCTCGGTCACAGACAGCCTTACACTAAAGTAAGAATCGAAGCAATCAACGCGTAAGCGATGATTACAGCGGAGTTTTTTCTCAGGGATGATCGCCTTACCGGTGTTTCGGTGCGCGGACATGCAGGATATGCCGCTTACGGCAACGATATCGTGTGTGCTTCGGTAACATCCGCGGTTGAAATGACCGCAAACGGAATCACCGAAATTTTACACGTTCCGGCTTCGGTCGGTGTGTTCGAAAATGAGGTAAGAGTGGATCTTCCAAAAAGCGCAGGAAAAGAGGCAGAGAACTTTTTAAAAGCACTCCGGCTTCACTTGGCGCTTCTTAATCAGGATTATCCTGAAAATCTACGATTGATTGACACGGAGGTGTAGATGATGTTAAGACTGAATATGCAGTTTTTTGCACACAAAAAAGGTGTAGGTTCTACCAAGAACGGCCGTGACTCTGAGTCCAAACGCCTTGGTGCTAAACGCGCGGACGGCCAGTTCGTTCTCGCAGGCAATATTCTTTACAAACAGCGCGGCACGCACATCCATCCGGGTGAGAATGTTGGCCGTGGTTCCGACGATACTCTGTTCGCTAAGATCGACGGTGTTGTTCGTTTTGAGCGTCTTGGACGTGACCGCAAAAAGGTCAGCGTTTACGCAGTTGAGCAGTAAAGATTGTCTTTTCACAAAAAGCGTGCCGTTTGGCACGCTTTTTTCGTGGTATAAACTATTGATAAAGCGGCTGAATTCCTGTATAATAAAATGTTGTAAGTTCTCTAACAAGCAGAAAAGGAAAGGACTTTTCCATGTTTATTGATAAAGCGAAAATCCATATCCGTGCAGGAAACGGCGGCAACGGTGCTGTCAGTTTCCGCAGGGAAAAATATATTGCGGCGGGCGGCCCGGACGGCGGTGACGGCGGCAAAGGCGGCGACGTTATTTTCGTTGCCGATACCAACCTCTCCACGCTGGTTGACTTCCGCTATAAACGCAAATATGCCGCAGCAGACGGCGAACCGGGCGGTGCAAAACGCTGCAGCGGCCGCGGCGGCAAGGATCTTGTGATCCGCGTTCCGCACGGCACGGTTGTACGCGAGTATGACACCGGCCGTATTCTTGCTGACCTTTCTACGGACGAGCCGGTTGTTGTTGCAAAAGGCGGCAAAGGCGGTGCCGGAAACCAGCATTTTGCAACTTCTACCCGTCAGATCCCGCGTTTTGCAAAACCGGGCAAACCGGGTGATGAATTCGATCTTTCTCTGGAGCTCAAACTCCTGGCGGATGTTGGTCTTGTCGGTTTCCCGAACGTCGGCAAATCGACGCTTATTTCGGTCGTCAGTGCAGCAAAACCGACGATCGCAAACTATCACTTCACCACGCTGACGCCGGTTCTCGGTGTTGTCAAAGTTGATGACAAACAGAACTTCGTTATGGCGGATATCCCGGGTTTGATCGAAGGCGCGGCAGAAGGCATCGGTCTCGGTCATGACTTTTTACGCCATGTTGAGCGCTGCCGTCTGATTGTGCACGTTGTTGACGTCTCCGGTATCGAAGGCCGCGATCCGAAAGAGGATTTTGCGATCATCAACCGCGAGCTTGCGAACTTCAGCGAAGAGCTTGCAGAGCGTCCGCAGATCGTTGCTGCGAACAAATGCGATATGGCAACCGAAGAACAGATCGAGGAGTTCAAAGCTTTTGTCGAAGAACAGGGTTATCAGTTCTTCCCGATTTCTGCGGCAACGGTGCAGGGAACACGCGAATTGATCGGTGCTGTTGCATCGGCGCTGAGTCAGCTTCCGCCGGTTAAACGCTTTGAAGCACAGCCGCTTACGGACGATGAACGCCGTACGCGTGATATGAGAACGCAGGAGTTCTCGATCTCGGTTGAGGATGGCGTATACTACGTCGATTCCGAGTATCTTGAGTCGCTGCTGTATACGGTCAATATGGATGACTATGAATCGCTGCAGTATTTCCAGCGTATGCTCCGTCAGCACGGTGTTATCGATGCACTGCTTGAAAAAGGCATCGAAGAGGGCGATACGGTTGCTCTGGGTGACTTCCAGTTTGACTTTGTACACTAATTGCGGATTTTATGGATAAAAGGACGATTACATGAAGAAACTGACACCGCAGGAGATCAAACAGCTGAGCCCGCTGGGACTCGCTTATATCGGTGACGGCATCTATGAATTGATGACGCGTGAACGTATCGTTTCCCGTGGAAATATGCCGGTTGCAAAACTGCATTTCGAAACGGTTTCGATTGTTCGTGCGGCGGCACAGTCGGATGCGGTCGCAGTTATTATTGATGACCTTTCCGAAGAAGAATTGGCGGTATATAAACGCGGACGCAACGCCAACGGCAGCCACGTTCCGCGCAATGCAGATCCGGGACAGTATCGCCGCGCAACCGGTCTGGAAGCACTTTTCGGTTATCTCTACCTGAACGAACGGCATGAGCGCATCGAAGAACTTTATGAGCGCATCTATGAAGCGGCGCTCAAAAATGCAGAGGAGAAGGCGGATGTTTAAGAAAAAAATGCGTGAACTCCAAAAGAACCCGGCGTTCGTCTGGACACTGGATATCGTAATCACGATTTTTGGTTCTTTTTTATTTGCGTTTGGTACCCATTGTTTTACCGCACCGAACCACATGGCACCGGGCGGTATGGTTGGTATCGCAACGATCGTGAACTTCCTCTCCGGTATTCCGATCGGTACGTTCTCTGTCGTTTTGAACATTCCGTTGATGATTCTCGGCTTTTGGAAGCTCGGACGCCGTTTTATGATCAAAACGCTGATCTCGCTGTTTGCGTATTCGTTTGCGCTGGACTTTCTGTTCATCAATCTTCCGACATATACGAATAACGTCCTGGTTGCTTGTATTTTCGGCGGTGTTTTAATGGGCGCCGGACTCGGTATGGTTATGTCTCGCGGCGGTTCGACCGGCGGTATGGATATCATCAACAAGCTGATTCTGCGTCGTTTTCCGCATATGAAATTCGGCCGTATTCAGTTTACGACCGATGCGGTTATTGTTCTTGGCTCCGTATTTGCATACGGCAATATTGAAGTAGCGCTGCTTGCACTGATCTGCCTGTATATCACGGCGATTGTGTTGGATGCGGTTCTTTATGGTGCGAATACCTGTAAGCTGATTTATATCATCTCGCAGCGTCCGGGTGAGATCTGCAAAAGGATTCACACGGAGATGGATCGCGGCGCGACGATTTTGCATGCGCAGGGTTCTTATACGGGCGAAAACCGTCCGACCATTATGGTTGCGGTTCGCCAGAACGAGTATTATCATCTTCGCCGCATCATCCGCGAAACGGATCCGGGTTCGTTTGTCATTATGGCAAGTGCATCCGAGATCTTTGGCCAGGGTTTTGAAGAGTCTGCATGACTTTTATCATAAAGAAAAGCCACCGGAAATCCGGCGGCTTTCAGGCAGAAAGGAATCAGTTTTTTACTTGATTGCTGTTCTTTTTCTGCTGTATCGCTCCGTTTTTACGGGATTTTGCCGTTTTCATGTTCGGCGTATCGATAAACGGAGCTTCCGGTGCAAAAACTGCATCGGAGAACGAATCTTTGTATTGAATCGGTTCTTTGTTCCGGCTGTGCATTCTGTTCACCTCTTTTCGGGAATAGTTTGCCCGCGCCGCAGGACAGTATGACTGGTTATGATTACTTTTATAAACTATCGACGAAAGGTTTGAAAAACAATGTCCGGACATTCCAAGTGGAGTACGATTAAACGTAAAAAAGGTGCAAACGACGCAGCTCGTTCGAAGATCTTCACCAAAATCGGTCGTGAGATCTCCGTATGCGTAAAAGAAGGTGGCCCGGATCCGGCTGCTAACGCAAAACTGCGCGATCTGATTCAGAAAGCAAAACAGAACAACGTACCGAACGACAACATCGACCGCGTTATCAAAAAGGCGGCAGGTGACGGTGAGAAAAACAACTACGAGACCGCAGTATACGAAGGCTACGGCCCGAACGGTATCGCTGTTATCGTAGAGACTCTGACCGATAACCGCAACCGTACTGCAGGCGACGTTCGTCACTACTTCGACAAATTCGGCGGCAACCTGGGTACTCCGGGCTGTGTATCCTTTATGTTCAGCCAGAAGGGTATGATCGTTATCGAAAATGACGGTCTCGATGAAGAGAAAGTTATGGATGACGTTATGACCGCTGGCGCTGATGACTTCACCTTCTCCGATGAAGCTGTTGAGGTTGTTACCGATCCGGATATGTTCGCAGAAGTTCGTGATGCACTGGAAGGCATGGGCTACACCTTCGCTTCCGCACAGGTTGAGCAGGTTCCGTCCACCTATACTGCAATCGACGATCCGGATGTTCGCACGAAGATGAACCGTCTCCTGGAAGCACTCGACGATAACGACGACGTTCAGGAAGTATGGCACAACTGGGAAAACCCGGACGAAGACGAATAATCCTATCGTTAAAAGAAAAAAGCAGGTCGAAAGACCTGCTTTTTGTGCGTTTATGGG
>JBGUUS010000068.1:0-21663 GCA_045133675.1 Oscillospiraceae bacterium
ATCTTAATGCATTCTAATTTGTACTCATATGTGTAACGCATAAAAATACCCTCCTTACTGGTGGTCCAGTAAAGAGGGTACATATCAACGATTTATGCGAAAGGCTTTTTTCATCGGGTGAAATAGTAGTTTGTTTCCCATGCAGGGATGTACGGATGATGCCGCAGGTAGACCTTATAATCCGGGCAGATCGCAAGGATCTGCAGCGGGATCGCGAAGAGATCTTCGTTTTTATGGTATGCGGCGATCTCCATCACCGGTTTTTGTGCACGGATGGTTTCCTCTGCGCCGCGGATCGCACGGGATTCCGCACCTTCCACATCGAACTTGATGAAATCGATCTTTCTGCCGTTTACGATGCGGTCAACGGTGTCGGCCTGCACCTGTTTGGTACCGTCTTTGGTGAGCATCGCGCCGCGGCCGCGCCGTCCGCCTTTGAAAAAGAGCGTCTCGGTTGTGTGCCACGCACAGCAGTTGTGCGCTTCAAAGTCGTGCCATCCGGCTTCCTCGGCACGGCGGCAGCATTTTTCGTAGTTCTTTGCGTCCGGTTCCACCGCGATCACACGTGCATATTCGCCGCCTGCATGACCGATGAATTCCGCCGCGGTGTCGCCGTTATATGCACCGAGATCGAGATATGCGGCATTTTGCGGGATATTGAGCAGGTCCCATGCCTCTTTGTGTTCGGTCTCGCAGTGTTTTAAGAATCCGATCTTTCCGGTGAGCTTATACGATACAATATCGCAGAAAACCTGTTTCGACTGTTCATCGGCAAGATGTGCGTAAACCTCGCGCAGTTCGGCTTCGTGCTCTTTTACAAAGGCGAGATCGAATACGCGGTCATCCGTCCGGACAACCGGAACGTCCGGCGCATAGAATTCCACTTCGCCGTCCATCGCGTAAAGCCGCGAAAACATCGGCTCATAATCGATTGCGAAGCACAAAAGTGCGATCATATCCGGGAATTCGGCGCGCGCATCACTGTACCGGCGCACCGGGAAACCGCGGAAACTGTGTCCGCGCACGAATTCATCGCTTGCAAAAACACCTTTTACCGGGATGTTTCGCTTGGTGAGCTCCTGCAGGATCTTATCCGCGCCGTCACCCATACCGTAGAGGAAAATCGGCTTGTCTGTCTGGCTTAAATGTGCCCAGAGGTCACGCTCCGGACGTGTAAACACCGCGCTCATCTGTATGCGTATGCGCAGATCAGACGGAAGGTGTTCTCTGCGCCTTCTTTGTGGCTGCGCTCGTAGCCGTGGCTTGCGTAAACACCGGCGCCGATCAGCGCATGGCGCAGGTCGTGTCCGGCGCCGAGAGCCGCGTCGGCATCCGAGCCGTAGAACGGGTAGACATCTGCGGCATAGCCGATATTCTGCTCTTTTGCAAGGCGGATGAGTTCGCTCGTCATGCCGTAGTGATACGGGCCGTGCGAATCTTTGACGCAGATCGAAACGTCACGCTCTGTGCAGGAAAGACCGTCGCCGACACATCCCATATCAACGCAGAGCATCTCCGAAACCTCCGCCGGAACGGAAGCGCAGCCGCCGTGACCGACTTCTTCAAACACGGTGAAGTGCAGCCATACCGCGCGCGGAAGCGGTTTTTCTTTTGCCGCTTTTGCAAAACCGAGCAGGATTGCCGCCGAGAGTTTATCGTCAAGGAAGCGGGACTTGATATAGCCGCTTGCGGTAACACGGGTACGCGGATCGAAGCAGACGATGCAGCCGGTCTCGATGCCGAGCGCTTCGGTGTCCGCTTTCGAGGAAACGGTTTCGTCGAGAACAACTTCCATTGTGTCGAAGCTGCGTTCTGCGGTGCGGTACTCTTTGTTGACGTGAACGGAGGCGTTAATGAGCTGGAACGTACCTTCGTACGTTCTGCCGTCGCGGGTGTATACGGTTACATTTTCCGCTTCGGTATTCTGCGGCGAGAGTCCGCCGAGACCGGTCAGGCGCAGGCGGCCGTTGCCTTTCACCTCGGCAACCATACCGCCGAGTGTATCGATATGTGCGGTTAAAAACAGACCGTCATCGGTATCGCCGCCGCTGATTTCGCAGAGAACGCCGCCTTTTTTCGTATAGCTCGGGTTATAGCCAAGCGCGGTGAGCTCTTCGAATACGATTTTCGCCGCCGCATTGGTAAAACCGGTCGGGCTGTCCGCTGCGGTGAGCTTTTTGAGTGTATCTACAATATAATCGATCATGTTGTTTCCTCCTTTTGGGATTGCTGATCCTATTATAACACATTTTTGCGCAAAAGAAAGACGCAGGAGCATTTTGCTCCTGCGCCGGTTTTACTGAAAGAGTTCGAGAGAATATCCTTCCGCACGGAAGTGATCGATCAGATCGCCGAGCATTTCGGTGTTGTCCTTGCTCACGGCATGAAGCAGATAGAGCGCGCCCGGATGCGCCGCCGCGGAAACTTTCGGGAATGCCTTGTCCACGCCCATCTGATTTTCCGTGTCGTAATCCTTATACGCATAGCTCCAGAACACGGTCTTGTAGCCGAGACGTTTGGCGAGCTCGAGCGTGCGCGTTGACCATTCGCCCATCGGCGGACGGAACAGTGTCATTTTATAGCCGAATTCTTCGAGCATATAGTTGTGCAGACCGATGATTTCGTCAGCGGCGGCTTCGGTCGAAAGCGTCGGCATCGAGAGATGCTTGACGCTGTGGTTGCCGACAACGTGTCCTTCGTCGATCATCCGCTGCACGAGCTCCGGGTTCTGTTTGACGTACGGGAGCGTTACGAAAAAAACGGCCCGGCAATCCTTTTCTTTGAGTGTATCGAGGATTTTTGCGGTATAGCCATTTTCATAGCCTTCATCAAAGGTGAGATACATAACCTTTTCTTCGGTGGGTACGATATAATACGCCTCATACTGCCCATAGTCCTTTTGATAGACGACCGAACCGATCGGGCGGTTCAGTTCGTCGACCTGCACGCCCTGACCCCAGCCCTTTTTCTCGTTTTCAAGCGCTTCAAGCCCGGAGAGATCGAACGCTGATATGTCCAGGACCGCGCCGGTCGGCGCGGCTTCTTCGGAAGATTCCGGAAGAAGAGAGGATTCGTTTAAGTCGGATTCAAGCGCGGAGGATTCATCCTCCGGGGTGAGGAAGGATTCGAGACCGGATTCCATATCGGACATCATATCCGAGCGACCTTCCTCGAAATCCGATACCATGGAAGAAAGGCCGCCGCTGCCGGAGCTTTCCTCCATCGGATTCTGGCAGGCGGTGCAGGCGGCTGTCACCAGCATCACCGCACAGATGAACAGGCAGAGCAGCGCTGCCGAAACAGTTCGTTTCATTGTAATAAAACCTCCTTTGCGGGTTCACAGACAGTATGTCCGGGTATTAAGCGGATATACACACTGCGATTTCTTCTTTTTCTTTGCAAAAGTTACAAAATGTAATCTTTTGTTTTAGTATAGCACAACGGGCGAAAAACTGCAAGAAAAACCGGATGAGCGAAGCCCATCCGGCAAAATCCGTGTTATGGATGCGTAAGGAAATACGGATCGTTTTCGATATCACAGCCGCCGTACCTTTCCCAGAGATAGAAACGTGCGCTGTCGAAATTTTCCTGTGCAAATTCTGTATACGGTTTTACAGGTCCGCCCATACTGTCGTTTTCCATATTCGCAAGAATCGTTTCAAATACTTCTTTTCCGGCTTCGGAGATCACGCCGTCAAATTCAGCGCGGATATATTCACAGGCGGTTTCATACGTCGCGGGCGCTTTCGGCCCAATCAGTGAGCCTTTCGTGCGAAACGGCAGTAAGCCGTTCAGTTCACGGCGCACTTCCGCAAAAGCATCCTCGGGATCTTCGGCGTAATAGCGCAGATAACGGTCGTTATTTTTCGCCGCGCCGAGCATTTTGTTTACGGTTTCGTGCGAGAAATCAAGTTTACCGGCATATTCAAGCTCCATTTGTTTCTGTACGTCCTCGCGGTAGCGTTCGGCAAGTTCTGCGTCAGATTCGCTGTTTTCTTCTTCGGAGGATTCCGGGAGTGCCGAGGACTCCGGCGAATCATCCGGTTTTTCCGGCGTCACCTGTGGCGCACAGGCGGTAAGCAGGAGGAGAAACGCTAAAAAGAGAGAGAAAAATTTCAGTTTCATAAGACTGTTCTTCCTTTCCGATAATAAAGGCTTTTGCTGTGAAGCTTCACTTCCCATCGGACTCACCGCCTTTCCTTTTTCTATTTTTAGTATAGCAGAAATGCAGTGAAGTTTCTACCACTTTTTGCAAGCCGTTGATTTTCGGGTGCAGCGCCGGCCTTTTCAAAAGAAAGCAATTGATTTTTCTATACGGGTGCTTTTACGAACCGCATTTTCCTCTTGACAAATCCTCTGCTTTTCCCTATACTTTATCTTAATATCGCATAGAAAAAGACAAGGAACGGAATGGCTTTGCAAAGGGATCTTTTTCAGAGAGCGGGCGGTTGGTGAAAGCCCGAAAAGATGATGCAGAGCACGCTCTCCGGGAGTCCGGCGGTGAAAGCCGCTGCGTGTCGTTTACGTTACAAAACGGTCAAGCGGTGCTTTCGCTTTTGCGAAGGTGCAATTTGGGTGGTACCACGGAATGCGTTTTTAACGCCTTCGTCCCATATCTTTTGGGTCGAAGGCTTTTTCTTTTGCCCGAAAAATGCGATGCAAATTTGATTGGAGGAATTATACATGAAATGGACCGGTCTTAACGAGCTCCGCGAGAAGTATCTGGCTTTCTTTGAGTCGAAAGCACACCTTCGTCTGCCGAGCTTTCCGCTGATCCCGATCAACGACAACAGCTTGTTCTTGATCAACTCCGGCATGGCGCCGATGAAAAAATACTTCCTGGGTCAGGAGACGCCGCCGAGCGTCCGCGTAACCACCTGCCAGAAGTGCATCCGTACGCCGGATATCGAAAACGTAGGTAAAACCGCACGTCACGGCACCTTCTTCGAGATGCTGGGCAACTTCTCCTTCGGCGATTACTTCAAACACGAAGCAACCGCATGGGCTTGGGAATTCTTTACCGAGGTTCTCGAGATCCCGGCTGAAAAACTCTACATCTCCGTCTATGAGCAGGACGACGAGGCATTCGACATCTGGACCAAAGAAGTCGGCATCGACCCGAGCCACATGGTTCGCATGGGCAAAGCCGATAACTTCTGGGAGCATGGCACCGGTCCGTGCGGCCCGTGCTCGGAAATTTACTTTGACCGTGGCGAAGGCAAAGGCTGCGGCAGCCCGGATTGTAAAGTAGGCTGTGAGTGCGACCGCTTCATCGAAGTATGGAACCTCGTATTCTCGCAGTTTGACTCTGACGGTGCCGGCACCTATACGCCGCTTGAGCAGAAAAACATTGACACCGGCATGGGCCTGGAGCGTCTGGCATGCGTAATGCAGGACGTTGACAACCTGTTCGAGGTTGACACCATCCAGAACATCATGACCCACATCAGTAAGATCGCCGGCGTTACCTATCATGACGACGCGAAAAAGGATATCTCCCTGCGCGTTATCACCGACCATATCCGCAGCACGACCTTCATGATCGCTGACGGCGTTATCCCGTCCAACGAAGGCCGCGGCTACGTTCTGCGCCGTCTGCTCCGCCGTGCCGCTCGTCACGGCAGACTCCTCGGTGTAACCAGACCGTTCCTCTTTGAGGTTGTTGAGACCGTTGCAAAAGAGAACGAGACGGCTTATCCGGAGCTGATGGAAAAAGTTGAATACGTTAAGAAAATGGTTAAAAACGAAGAAGAAAACTTCGCAAAAACCGTTGGCAAAGGCTTTGAGCTGTTGGGCGACCTGATCGCGCAGATCGAAGCAAACGACGGCGAGAAGGTTCTTGCCGGTGCGGATGCATTCCGTCTCTACGATACCTACGGCTTCCCGATCGACCTCACCCGTGAGATCGTTGCGGAAAAAGGCATCGAGGTTGATGAAGAAGGCTTCACCGCTCTGATGAAAGAACAGCGTGAGCGCGCAAGAGCAGCCCGTGCTACCGACGATGCATTCGGCTTTGGCGACGACACCTTCGTTGACTTGACCGAAGAGACCAAATTCGTTGGTTATGACGCTCTCTCCTGCGAGGCAAACGTTCTCGCGGTTGTATACGAAGGCGAGCGCATCGGTTCTGCAAACGCAGGCCAGAAAGTTCTCGTTGTTACCGATCAGACCCCGTTCTACGCAGAAAGCGGCGGACAGGTTGCCGATAAAGGCGAGATCGTAACCGCAAACGGCAAACTCCGCGTATACGACGTACAGAAATCGACCGTTGGCGGTCTGATCCTGCACTCTGCTGAGGTTCTGGAAGGCACCGTTGCTGTTGGCGACACCGCTTCCATGAACGTATGCGAGAAAAACCGTGACGCAATCATGCGTAACCACACCTCCGCTCACCTCCTGCACGCAGCACTGCGCAACGTTCTGGGCAACCACGTTCACCAGGCAGGTCAGCTCGTTAACGAAAAAGCTTGCCGCTTTGACTTCTCGCACTTTGAAGCACTCACCGCTGACGAGATCGCACAGGTCGAGGCACAGGTCAATGCTGTCATCCTCTCCGGCATCGAAGTCGGCCGTTATGAGACCAATATCGCATCCGCAAAAGAGAAAGGCGCAATGGCACTGTTTGGCGAGAAATACGGCGAGCGCGTCCGCGTTTGCGAAGTCGGCGACTTCTCCACCGAGCTCTGCGGCGGTACCCACGTTGCAAACACCGGCCGTATCGGTCTGTTCAAGATCATTTCCGAGACCTCGGTTGCAGCAGGCGTTCGCCGTATCGAGGCACTCACCGGCTACGGCGTGCTCGAGCTGATCGCAAACCAGACCAACACGATCGCACAGGCTGCTGACAAACTGAAAGCGGCTAACCCGAACGAACTCGTTAACCGCGCAGGTCAGGTTATGACCGAGCTGAAAGCACGTTCCAACGAGCTCGATAAACTCAACCAGAAACTCGCCGACAGCAAGATCGACGGCCTGTTCGAGCAGACCAAAGAGGCAAACGGCGTTCCGTATATCACCGCTCTTCTGCAGGCAACGAAACCGGATGCACTCCGCGTTCTCGGCGACAAAGCAAAAGAGAAACTGCCGAACGGCATCGCACTGCTCGTCGGTGTGGCTGACGGCAAAGCAAGCATGCTCTGCGTAGCTGGTAAAGATGCAGTTGCAAAAGGCGCACACGCAGGCAAGATCGTCGGCAAAGCAGCAGCAGTTACCGGCGGCAAAGGCGGCGGACGTCCGGACAGCGCAATGGCAGGCGTTGCAGATCAGGCTAAGATCAACGATGCATTTGAAGCAATGCCGGCTATCCTCGCTGAACTGATCAAATAAGGAGGACGACGAAATGGATTGTCTTTTCTGCAAGATCGTTGCCGGCGATATCCCGAGCAACAAAGCGTATGAGGACGATACCGTTCTCGCGTTTTACGACATCGCACCGCAGGCGCCGGTGCACATCCTCGTCATCCCGAAGCAGCACATCGCTTCGGCGGCTGAGATCAATGGCGAGAACAGCGCGGTTGTCGCACACATTTTTGAAGTGATCGCAAAACTTGCGGCGGAATTAAACCTTGAAAAAGGTTTCCGCGTCATCAGCAACGTCGGTGAACACGGCGCACAGTCTGTGAAACACCTGCACTTCCACCTCCTCGGCGGCAAACAGCTCACCGAACAGATGGCATAAAGTTAAAAAACCGGACTCGTAAGAGTCCGGTTTTTTGTTATATGGAGATCAGGAACGGGTGGGCAATCTATACGTTTCGGTGACGTCTGCGTTTTCATAGAAATCGGAAAGCGCTTTGCCTCCGGAGAGAACGGTGTAGTATACGGTATCGCCATTTGCCCAAATGGCGTACTCATCGAACGTATCCGAGAAGCAAAATTCCTGTGCGATTCCGTCCGGTTTGCAGCAGGTGATCGTGCAGGAGGTACCGCCATAGCGGGTGCCGGTGCTTTCGTATTGCAGTTCAACTTTACGCAGCAGGGAAAGAATCTCGCGGATATCTTCAGGATCGGTGAATTCCTTTCTGCGCGCATCTGTTAGATTATGTCCGAAAAATGCAATGCGAATCATCCCGACATCCTCCGCCTTCGGAATATCTGCGATTTTCTCCGGAAAACTGCAGGAAGTGAGGAGAAGAATGAGAATGAGAACGAATGGGAAAAGCTTTTTCATGCGGTATCGCCGCCTTTCATCTGTTTTCACATATAATACTGGCGAAAGGGCAAAATCGCGGCAGTTTAAATGTTAACTAATTCGCTTTATTCCGATTTTTCGCGAAGCAATGCGATCTCGCGGGCATAACCGGCGTTGTCGTTCGGCGTTTCGAGGCACATCGGCAAATCCTTGAGCGCGTCGTGCCGTACGACCGCTTCAAATGCCGCAAGTCCGATATGACCGTCACCAATCTTTTCGTGGCGGTCTTTTTTTGCACCATTCGGGTTCAGCGAATCGTTCAGATGCAGGGCTTTGAGTTTATCGAGACCGATCACGCGGTCAAACTCAGCTAAAACGCCGTCTAAGTCGTTTACGATATCGTAGCCGCCGTCGTGCACATGGCAGGTATCGAGGCAGACACCGACTTTATCACGGCATTCGACCTTATCGAGGATTGCGCGGAGCTCTTCGAACGTGCCGCCGATTTCACTGCCTTTACCCGCCATCGTTTCGAGCAGGACGATCGTATGCTGATCGGGTGTAAGAATGCGGTTGAGCATTCCCGCGATATGATCAATGCCGATTTCAGCACCCTGTCCGACATGGCTGCCCGGATGGAAGTTATAGTAGCACGGGTGCGTGAGGTGTTCGAGACGCATAAGATCGTCGCGCATCGCCATTTCTGCGAATTCGCGCGTTTTTTCCTCGGCAGAAGCCGGATTCATCGTATACGGAGCGTGTGCAACGAGCGGTGCGAAGTTGTGCTCGGTTAAAAACGCGCACATTGCGGCGGCATCTTCGGCATCGAACGGTTTTGCCTTGCTGCCGCGCGGATTGCGCGTGAAAAACTGGAAGGTATCAGCACCGAGCGAAAGCGCTTCTTTCGCCATGGCGAGATATCCTTTGGAGGAAGAAAGATGACAACCAATATGAAGCATAGGATTCTCCTGAAAATAAAATAACAAAGATAAGGAAATGTTCTTCCTTTAGTCAAGGAAGGTAAAAAGGAAACAATCCTCCCGGCTGCACTGTCGTGCAGCCACCCTCCTTTAGTCAAGGAGGGTAAAAAGGAAACTAAAATAAATATGCAAGCTGCGGACGGCCCGGGATCAGCTTTTCACCGTCGCTCATTCCCTCCGGACGGTCTTTGAGCATTTTTACGAGTTCGCCGCGCAGGTATGCGATGCGCTCGGCATAAGCCGGATCGTCGATTAGATCGTGCAGTTCGTTCGGGTCGGCGGCAAGGTCGAAATATTGCTCTTTGCCGCTCTCGTCGTACCAGATGTATTTGTCGTGATCACTGACGAGGAAGTGGTTGCCGATATCGCCGCCGCTGTGCTCGCCGTGGATGAGTTCGTGTGCGGTTTCTTTTTCGCCGCGGATGACCGGCATCAGCGAAACACCGTCGAGACCTTCCGGGATTTCGCCGCCGGCAAGTTCGATCAAAGTCGGCATAATGTCCTCAAGGCGCGCTGCCGTGCCATAGCGCACGCCGCCTTTTTCGCCCGGAATGCGGAAGAACAGCGGCACATGCACACTTCCTTGATACGGGCGGGTCTTGCGGTAGGTGTGGTGGTCACCCAGAAGCTCGCCGTGATCGGAGCAGAACAGGATGATCGTGTCGTTTAAGATGCCTTCCTGCTCAAGCGCCTGCAGGATGCGGCCGATCTGATGGTCGAGATGGGTCAGACAAGCGTAATAGCCGATCTGTGCCTCTTTCATCAGTTCGGGGTCAAGCGGACCTTCGGAGCTGTCGTAGCGATAGCCCGATTTTTTTACGGTTTCGGTATCGGCCCAATCGCCCATAAACGGCGGACGCAGGTCCTTGTTCCGGTACATATCGAAATAGCAGGCCGGCGCATCGAACGGCGGATGCGGACGGACAAAGGAAGCAAAGAGGAAAAACGGCTTGCTGCGGTCGCGGCGGCGCAGATAATCGAGACAACCGCGTGCAACCCAGTTGGTCGGATGCGATTCTTCATCATAAATCCACGGACGGGCAACGAACGAGTTGCACTCAACACCTGTGTCCGTGATGTCCACATCCATACCTTTTTCGGCTTTCAGCCAGTGGAAATAGTCATCTGCAACGGCCTGATGCTCATAGTACGGCGTGGTGATGCGGCGGTAATAGGCCATATAACCGTCATGGAGCTGCACGTTGTGGAAACCGAGTTTGTTGCGCAGCGGATGCACGTGCATTTTTCCGACACACTGGGTATCGTATCCGGCTTTCGACAGTTCGCCGGCAAGCGTGGTTGTATAAGTCCAGTCGATGCCGTCTTTGTAGCCGACACGGCCGTTATGCTCCGGTGAAAGACCGGTCATCAGCGAGGCGCGTGCCGCGATACAGCTCGGACAGGCGGTGTATGTGTGCTCAAAATACTGACCTTCCGCCGCGATTGTATCAAGATACGGCGTTTTTACATCCGGATGACCGGCATAGCCGAGGCAGTCACCGCGAAGCTGATCGGTCATCAGAAAGAGAATGTTGCGTTTCATGGTCTTCGCTCCTTTTTATGTATTCTCCTTGCGCTTTCGGGAAAAGTAGCACGGAGGTGGTGTTGTATGAAGAAACTGATTGAACTGAACGGTGTGGAAAAACGGTTTTCGTCCGGGAACGGTGTGCTGCCGGTGCTGAAAGGTGTTGATCTTTCGGTTGAACGCGGCGAATTCGTTACGGTTGTCGGCAGCTCCGGTTCCGGAAAATCCACACTGATGAACATTATCGGCTGTCTGGATACGCCGGACAGCGGATCGTATCTGTTGGACGGCGAGGAGGTCTCTGCTTTATCGGAATATCAGCTTTCGATGGTGCGCAACCGCAAGATCGGCTTTATCTTTCAGAGCTTTCATCTGATCCCGTGTCTTACGGCACTCGAAAACGTGGAACTGCCGCTCCGGTATCGCGGGATGAACGCGCGGCGCAGAAAAGAACTTGCCGAAAAGGCACTTTTTGAGGTTGGACTGTCGCACCGGATGAACCATCTGCCGAATCAACTTTCCGGCGGTCAGCAGCAGCGGGTTGCGATTGCCCGTGCAGTTGCCGCGGATCCTCCGGTTTTATTGGCGGATGAACCGACCGGAAATCTGGATTCCGAAAGCGGATACGAGGTCATGAAGCTGCTGCACCGGATGCACGAAAACGGATCAACCGTCATTTTGATCACACACGATCCGGCGGTAGCGGCGGCCGCGCCGCGGCGCATCCGCTTTGCCGACGGAAAAATTCTGTGTGAGGAATTCACGGCGCAATGCAGGCTGTGATCTTTTCAAGCAGCAGCGCGGCGTTGGTTTCTTTGGTGAGTGTGATGTTATTTCTTGTCGGGTCAACTGTCGTACGGCCCGGGAATTCCTTTGTATTTACGGTGATACCGCAGCGTTCGGTTGAAAACAGCTCCGGGAAGAGGTAAGCAAGAACCGCAGTGGAATCGTGCATTGTGGCGCCGAGCTCGCCGTAACGGGTACAGGATTCATAACAGGCGTTCAGAATTTTCTCCAAAATCCGGCTGAGCGGTGTGCCGTACCGTCCGATTTCGGCAATCTGTTCTTTGTTGAATGCAACGGTCTCTGTCGTATTGAGTGGAACGAGCGTCAGATTATCGGCTGTTTTCATAAGAAAATCCGCGCTTTCGGGGTCACAGAAGATATTGAATTCCGCAAACGGACGGGTGTTGCCTTTGCCGATGCCGCCGCCCATTGTTACGATTCTTCCGATGTGCGCTTTGACATCGGGATAACGGCGCAGGAGCAGCGCTAAATTGGTGAGGGTGCCGAGCGTGATATAGTCGACAGAGTCTTCTTCGATGATTGTCCGATACAGCGTTTCGAGCCAGTCGTCCGAGGCGAGCGGTTCGTATCCGTCGTGCGAAACAGTGAGTCCGGCGAATCCGTTTACACCGTGGATATGCGGTGCCGGTTCGTATTCGCCCGAGCAGGTCGTTTCGGAAGCCGGCAGAACAGGGACTTTCCAGTTTAACAGCGAACACATCGTCAAAGCATTATCAACGGTGTGTTCTCTTTTTACGTTGCCGTATCCGGAAACGATCAGTTTTACCGCATCGGCGGCGTAATGATGCAAAACGACAAGCGCAACGGCATCGTCGATACCCGGATCGGTGTCTAAAATAATCGGTCTCATGCATAAGCCTCCTTTTCTCATAAAATATCCAGTTTTCAATAATTTTATCATAACACAAACAGCAAAAAGTCACAACCGTTTCTTGTTTTGAAATACAGAATGTGCTACAATGAAAATAACCAAAGAAAAGGGAAAGAAGGCTTGTCCTATGGCAAACGTTTTACGGCGCTTTTTCTCTGCGGAATATATGCTCAAACCGTCTCAGCGGACGGGTGAGCCGATTCCGACTACGAAAGAGGTTTATAAGCGCCACTTCGATATGACATGGCCCTGTGCGATCGAATCCGTATTGGTCAGCCTGATCGGCTCGATTGATACCATGATGGTCGGCGGTCTTGGTGCCGGTGCCATTGCGGCGGTCGGCATCACCAACCAGCCGAAATTCATTCTTCTCGCGGTCATTTTCTCGCTGAACGCCGGCGTTACGGCGGTTGTTGCGCGAAGAAAAGGACAGAAGGATCCGGAAGGTGCAAACCGATGCCTGCGGCAGGCGATGATCATCAGTATGGTGCTTTCGATCGTTCTGTCGTGTCTTGGCTTTATCTTTGCCGAGCCGCTTCTGCGGTTTGCCGGTGCCGGTGATGATATCATCGCCGATGCAACGGTTTATTTCCAGATTCTCGTCATCGGCAACGTCTTTATGTCGCAGAGCCTGACCATTAACGCGGCACAGCGCGGTGCGGGCAACACGAAGATCTCGATGCGTACGAATATCGCCGCGAACATCGTCAACGTTGTCTTCAACTTTCTGCTGATCAACGGTATCTGGTTCTTCCCGCAGCTGGGTGTAACCGGTGCGGCGATCGCAACAGCACTCGGCAACGTGGTTGCGTGGGGTATGTCGGTATTCTCCCTGTTTTATAGACCGAAATTCCTCGATATCCACAATAAGGTCGGCTGGAGATTCGACCGTGCTACCACCAAAGCGCTCGTTTCCGTCGGCGGAAGTGCCATGGTTGAGCAGGTGTTCATGCGCGTCGGCTTCTTTACTTATGCAAAAATCGTTGCCGAGCTCGGCACGGTTGCCTTTGCAACGCATCAGATCTGTATGAATATCCTGAACTTCTCCTTCTCGTTCAGTGACGGCTTAAACATTGCAACGACCTCGCTCGTTGGACAAAGCCTCGGCGCAAAACGCCCGGATATGGCGATCGTATACGGAAAAACCGGTCAGCGTATGGCGTTCATCGTTTCGACAGTGCTCTGTGCGATCTTCCTGCTCGGCCGCAACGTGCTCGTCGGCCTGTTTACGACGGAAACCGCCGTTATCGAGCTGGGCGGCATCATTATGATCATCATTGCGGCAACCACGCATATTCAGACCTCGCAGATCGTTTTCTCCGGCTGTCTGCGCGGTTCGGGCGATACGAAATACATTGCGGTCGTGTCGTTCTGGAGCATCGGTATTATCCGTCCGTGCCTTTCGTGGGTGCTCTGCTATCCGCTTGGCATGGGCCTTGTCGGTGCGTGGCTCGGCCTTTGGGGTGATCAGGCGCTTCGTCTGCTTCTCTCGTGGCTGCGCTTCAGAAGCGGCAAATGGACGAAGATCGTGCTGTAAATCGGCTGTGATGCGATATTTTACATAAAGAGAGATTTTAGTGAAGAAATTGATTATTGCTATTCTGTTTGTTGTTGTAGTTGCTTTCGCTGCGAACTCCCATTCGTTCGTGTATCCACGGTGTGCCGTCGGTGAAACTGTAGCGAATCCGTCGTATCACAGACCGGAATCCAGTTATGCCGATGTGATCCAACGGGCGCCGATTATAGCAGAGGTTGAGGTGGAACAGTACTTCGGTTCTGTGGAGCCGAGCACCGGTATTACGGCAACTCTGTATGAGGTGCGTGTATTGGCGTGCTATAAAAACGAAACCGGCCGTGATATTTCCCGTATGCAGATCATACAGGACGGAACGGCTGAACTGTCTTTGGCAGGTTACACGCTGTTCCAGACCGGCGACCGTCTGCTTCTGGCGCTCGATTCCTGTGAAAACGGAAGTGAGTTGGCACAAAAGCATTTGCGTGATTGTTATTTCATTTGCGGTGGCGCGCTGACGGCGATGGAGATCGTCGAGTCGGAGGATGGCGACGTTTGCCGCACCTTTGCGGTATCTCTAACAGACCTTCCGCAAGGTGAAACCACGGCTGTGATGCGAAAAGCGGCTTTCGATCGCGCGCTGAAAAAGAACACGGTACCGGATAACCGCATGAACCCGGAATATACGGTGGGGATAGCCGTTCCTTATCAAGTATTGAAACAATTTATCCTGAGTGAGGTGTCAGCATAATGAAGAAAAATCCAATCAACTACATCTGGAAGGATCGGAAGCGCTTCCTAGGTATGCCGCTTTCGTTCACACGCTATCGCTTGAGCGAGGACCGCATTTTCCTGGAAGTCGGTCTGCTCAACATGAAGCAGGAGGAAGTTCTGCTGTACCGTATCCGCGATATCAGCCTGTCCCGCTCGCTTGGGCAGCGTTTGGTCGGTGTCGGAACGGTAAAACTGCATTCTTCCGATAAAACCACGCCGGAATTGATCCTCAAAAACATCAAGAACGCGCCGGAGGTCAAAGAACTGATCCATACGCAGGTGGAAGAGATGAAACTCAAACGCCGTATGCGCGTCGGTGAACTGCTCGGGCACGATCCGGGTGACGATGACCTCGATCCGGAGGAACCGGCACAGTAAAACCAATAACGAAGAAAATCCGGAAAGCTATGTGCTTTCCGGATTTTTATGTGTATGATATTTCGGTTGACAAAATTCGCGCAATCGATATAATCATTAGAGGGAGTGTGATCAACATGGACTGGAAATTAATCGGCGAAGGTATTGGCATTATCGCCATTATCGTAGGCTTTTTCGTTTTTTTGAGCAATAACCGCAAGAAGATCATTTTCTGCAAAGGTGTCACCGACGTGCTGTGGTGCTTCAATAACTTTATGATCGGTGCGATCACCGGCGGTATCTTAAATATCGTTATGGTTTTCCGCGAGTTCGTGTGCTTTAACCGCGTGGATAAAAAATGGGCACAGCACAAATTCTGGATGTACTTTTTCAGTGCAATGTGCTTCGTCTCCCCGGTTATTGAATGTATCAATGCAGGCGCGATCAACTGGTTTGCGTTTTTCCCGGCGGTCGGCAGTGTCTTTGCGGTGTTCGGTTTCTATTCGACCGAGCCGGCCCGTATCCGCTGGCTGAATTTCGCTGCGGCGGTTCCGTGGTTTATCTATACGCTGACCGTCAATAACGTTACGTGCTGCATTTCGACCGTCGTTAATATGACCTCGGTCATTGCCGGTGTCGTGAATGCCAAAAGAGCGAAGAAAAAAGCCGCTGCAAAAAGTGAATAAGAAAACGAAAAGGATAGTCCGTTCGGACTATCCTTTTGTTGTTACTCTTCGCGGTAGCTGTGGATGATGGCCTGGGTGCCAAGTTCCGCCATACCGTTGTTCTCGAGCGCTTCACACATATCGCAGACGATTTTCAGCACCGGCAGCGGTTCGTCGCTCTGTGCCAATGCGATTTTCATGTCTTTTACGAAGTGTTTGATGAAGAAGCCCGGGTTATCGTCGTGCGCGATCATCTTTTTGCCGTTGTTGGAAAGCTGCCAGCTGCCTGCCGCGCCGCTTTCGATGCTCTTGAGCATCTTATCGCAGTCAAGGCCCATGCGCTCTGCATAAGCGATCGCTTCTGCCGTGCCGCAGAGCGTGCCTGCGATTGCGATCTGGTTTGCCATCTTCGTGTGCTGACCTGCACCTGCAGTGCCTGCGTGTACGATGGTTTTGCCCATTGCCTCAAACAGCGGAACACAGGCTTCGAATGCTGCATCCTCGCCGCCGACCATGATGGAGAGCGTGCCGGCTTTTGCGCCGGTGTCGCCGCCGGAAACCGGTGCGTCGAGTGCGGACATACCGAGTTCTGCTGCTTTTGCCGCAATGCGCTGTGCCAGACGCGGATCGGAGGTGGTCATATCGATGAGAACGGCGCCTTTTTCTGCACCTTCAAAAATACCGTTTTCGCCGAAGTATACCTGTTCAACGTCCTGCGGGTAGCCGACGATGGTGATAACGGCATCCTGGCCTTTTGCGCATTCTGCCGGACTTGCGGTCCATTTTGCGCCGGTCTCAGCCAGGAAATCCTCGATCTTTTCCTTGCTGCGGGTGTAAACGGTAACCTCAAAACCGGCTTTCATCAGATTTTTTGCCATGGAACGGCCCATAATGCCGATTCCGATAAAGCCAACTTTTTTCATTTGCAATCCCTCTCTTTACAAGAAGCTATTTTCTTTATTATAATACAAATAACAGAGTACCGCAACGGAATTTTCAGAAAAGAAAGGGTTAGAATAATGGTGCAGATTCGTGTGTATGAATCGCGTGACATAAAAGCGATGATCACGATTTGGAATGAGATCGTGGAAGAAGGCGTTGCTTTTCCACAGGAGGAATATCTGACGGAGGAAAGCGGTGCAGCGTTCTTTGCCGAGCAGACATACTGCGGCGTAGCGGAACTGGAGAGCGGCGAGGTTGTCGGTTTGTATATTCTCCATCCGAACAATGTCGGCCGGTGCGGCCATATCTGCAACGCGAGTTATGCGATACTGTCCGCGTATCGCGGACAAAAAATCGGTGAAGCACTCGTCCGCGACTGCCTTACTCAGGGCAAACGCTTCGGCTTTTCCATTTTGCAGTTCAACGCGGTCGTTGCTGCCAATACGCGTGCAAGACGGCTTTATCAAAAGCTTGGTTTTATCCCGCTTGGTGTGATTCCGAAAGGTTTTCGGATGAAGGACGGACATTACGAAGACATCTGCCCGTATTATTATGTTCTTTGATTGTTTACAAAAAATTCTCGTAGAAAACGCTTGCTTTTTGATTTGATTTATGATATCATTTCCCAGGTCGTGTGTGCCAAAGAAAAACACGACGATACTATAACACAGAAAAGGAACATGAACATGAAAAAAGTACTTGCACTTCTCCTCGCAGTTATGATGCTTGCTTCTTTCGTTGCTTGCTCTGCTGCTCCGGCTGTTCAGACTGTAAACGAAAAAGAGCTCCTCGAAACCGTTTGGGCTTCCTACGCTGATGATGAAAAATTCTTCGCTATGGGCGGCGATTACAACAACATCGTTGATAACGCTCCGGGCGCTTGCGATGCAACCGACGCTGAAACTCTCGACGCAATGTTTGGTTTCCCGACCGCTAACGTTGCTGACATCGACGCTGCTGCATCCCTGATGCACTCCATGAACCAGAACACCTTTACCGCTGGCGCTTACCACATGGTTTCCGCTGACAAAAAAGCTGATCTGGCTGCAGCAATCAAAGAGAACATCATGAACAGACACTGGATGTGCGGCTTCCCGGACACCCTGATCGTTGCTTCCGTTGGCGACTGCCTCGTTGCAGCTTTCGGCGAAGCTTCCATCATGGAAACCTTCAAAACGAAGCTGACCACCGCTTACGACTTTACAGAGATCCTCTACGAGGAGAGCCTTGCTTAACCGTAAAACGGTAAAGTATTCAAAAGCACATAGGGAGGAATAATGGTATGCTGTTTTCAAGTATTCCGTTTTTGTATTATTTCCTTCCCTGTGTGCTTTTTGTTTATTTTATCGTTCCGAAAGCGTTTAAAAATGCCGTTCTTCTGATTTCCAGCCTTGTTTTCTACGCATGGGGCGAACCGACTTACGTTATCCTGATGATCATTACGATCGCTGTCGGATACGGAGCGGGTCTTTTGTTGGAACGCGCAAAAACAAAAGCACAGGCGAAAACCGTACTGATTGTTTCGGTTGGCATCTGCCTCGCCTTCCTCGGCTATTTCAAATATGCCGATTTCTTTATCGAAAACTTCAGCGCATTGACCGGTCTTTCGATTCCGGCTCTGCGTCTCGCTCTGCCGATCGGTATCAGCTTTTATACCTTCCAGATCGTCAGCTATATCATCGACGTGTACCGCCGCGATGTAAAAGCACGCAAAAATCCGGTTGCGCTTGCGGCATACGTTACGATGTTTCCGCAGCTTATTGCCGGCCCGATCGTGCGTTACTCGGATATCGAAAAAGAACTCGATGAGCGCACGCACTCCTTCGAGATGGTTGCTTCCGGCATCCGCCGCTTTGTCATCGGCCTCTCCAAAAAGGTGCTCGTTGCGAATATCCTCGGTGAGCTCTGCGATGTATTCAAAGCGTCGAATGATACTTCGGTCCTGTTTTTCTGGCTGTATGCGATTGCCTTTTCGCTGCATCTGTATTTCGACTTTTCGGGTTATTCCGATATGGCAATCGGTCTTGGCAAGCTTTTCGGCTTCCACTTCCCGGAAAACTTCAATTATCCGTTTATCTCCAAAAGTGTTGCCGAATTCTGGCGCAGATGGCATATGTCGCTGGGAACCTGGTTCCGTGACTATGTCTATATCCCGATGGGCGGCAACCGCGTTAAGCTTCCGCGCTGGTTTCTGAACACCTTCACGGTATGGTTTTTGACCGGCTTCTGGCATGGCGCCGGCTGGAACTTTATCGTTTGGGGTCTGATGTTTGCGGTACTGCTTGTTCTGGAAAAGCTTTGGCTCAAAAAATGGCTGGATAAGCTCGTCGGTGTACGCCATATCTACGTGCTGTTCTTCATTTTGATCAGCTTCGTTATCTTTAACGCAGCGGATATGGGCGAGGCAATGCGCTATATCGGCTCGATGCTTGGCTTCGGCGGTGTGCCGATGGTATCTGCAGAGTTCTTCTATTATCTCCGCAGCTACGGCGTGATTCTGCTGGTTGCCGCAATCGGCTCGACACCGATCATCAAAGCGGGTGTGAACAAGCTGGCATCCAAACTTCCGAAACTCATCAATACGGTGGAACCGATCGTTCTCGTCGTTCTGACACTGCTAATTACAGCATACCTCGTCGACGGTTCGTTCAATCCGTTCCTCTACTTCCGATTCTGAGAAAGGAGCACCATGAACAAGAATGTAAAAGACCGTGTGGTCTGTATTGTAATGGCGGTCCTTCTCTTTGGAACCGCATTGGTTTGTATGTTTAAACCGTTGGATGCATATTCGTTTACTGAGCGCCGTTCGCTCAAAAAGTTCCCGCAGGTAAGTGTGAATACGATCCTTTCGGGCAACTTTATGACGAATTTTGAGGATTATACGCTTGATCAGTTCCCGCTGCGCGATCTTTTCCGCGGAATCAAAGCTGTCAACGAGCTGTTCGTATTCCAGAAAACGGACAACAACAAGCTCTATCTCGCGGACGGACACATCAGCAAGATCGAATATCCGTATCATCCGGACAAGATCACGAATGCTGCAGATAAGATGAATGCCGTTTATGAGCGCTATCTGAAGGACACCGGTTCCAAGGTGTATCTCTCGGTTATTCCGGATAAAAACGCATTTCTTGCGGAGAAAAACGGCTATCTTGCACTGGATTATGTAAAGCTGGTTGAAGAACTGCGTGAGCAGACGCCGGATCTCTCGTATATCGATATTTTCTCCGCACTTTCTGCGGACGATTACTATAACACGGACACGCACTGGAGACAGGAAAATCTGACCGATATCGCAAAGATCATCTGTGATGCAATGGGCGCTGAAAGCGCATCGGATTATACGGTGAATGAACTCGCCGATCCGTTTTCGGGTGTATATCTCGGTCAGTCGGCACTTCCGCTGGATACCGATACGATCCGCTATCTGACGAACGATACGATCAACGGCTTGAAGGTTTTTGACGGTGAAAACCAGAAAGAGATCCCGGTCTATAACCTGGAAGCAGGAAAAGAGCCGGATGCATACGAGCTCTTCCTCGGCGGTCCGCTTTCGATCGTTACGATCGAGAACCCGAACGCCGATACCGACCGCGAGCTGATCGTGATCCGTGACTCGTTCGGCAGCAGCATTGCGCCGCTTTTGTGCGAAAGCTACGCGAAAGTGACGCTTCTGGACATCCGCTATCTGCGCAGCGATACGCTTGAGCAGTATGTGACCTTTGACGGACAGGATGTCCTCTTCCTGTACAGCACAATGGTGCTTAACAACAGCGAAACGTTCAAGTGATCCCGGGCAATGCCCGTTTGATTGCAGAATGCGTATAACGAATAAAAACCGCAGTTCCAAAACAGGAACTGCGGTTTTGTGCATTTACGGGAGAATGACGTTGCGGCCGTTCAGATCGCCGTGGACCACATAATCGGTGAGTTTGCCGTCCTTCCATTCCATATCAACGGTGATGTTTCCGCGTGCGGCAAGGCCTTTGACAGAGCCGTTTGCCCACTTCCTCGGCAGTGCCGGAAGCAGATAGACGTTTTTCTCGTCGGACTGCAGGAGCATCTCGCAGATACCGCTGACTGCGCCGAAGTTGCCGTCGATCTGGAAAGGCGGATGCGCGTCAAAGAGATTCGGATAGAGACCGCCGCCGTTGGAATAGTTGAAGCCGTCATCAGCGGAAGGAACCGGCGTGAGCAGGCGGTCGATCAGCTTAAGCGCGTGATCGCCGTCGAGCAGTCTTGCCCAGAAGTTGATCTTCCATGCAAGGCTCCAGCCGGTGCCGTCGTCACCGCGCAGGCGAAGCGTCTGTTTCGCCGCTTCGAACAGCTCCGGCGTATCTTTCGTGATAAACTGTGCCGGATGGAGCGCATACAGGTGCGAAACATGGCGGTGATGCGGGTCGATGCCTTCGAGTTCTTCGTTCCATTCGAGAATATCGCCTTTTTCGCCGATCAGAAGCGGTTTCATATTAGCGGCAGCGCCACAGACAGCAGTATAGAAACCGTCATCCATGCCGAGGATTTCGCAGGAACGTTTTGCGAACAGGAATGTATCGAGCGCGATCGAATTGAGCATTGCCGCGCTTTTTGATACGCCGGACATTTCTTTGCCGACGAAGAAGAGGTTTTCCGGCGAAGTGCCCGGCGAGATCATATACGTGCCGTCGGTGTCCTTAACCATGATATCGAGGTAGAACTGTGCAGCTTTTTTGATCAGCGGGAACGCGGTGTCGCGCAGGAAATCTGTGTTGAGCGAATATTCATACTGCTCAAAAAGCGAGCGGCAGAGCCAGCCGGAAGAACCCGGCCATACCGCGAACTCCGGATTGCCGTGCGTTGGAACGGCAAAGCCCCAAATATCGGTGTTATGATGGCAGACGAATCCGCCGGCGTTGTAGAAATCTTTTGCGACCTGTTCGCCCGTTACGGAAACAACCTTGATCTGCTCGTTGAGCGGTTTCATCAGTTCCGGAAGGTTGCAGGCAAGTGCCGGCCAATAGTTCATCTCCGTATTGATATTAACGGTGAAATTGCAGTTCCACGGCGGATCCAGACGGTCGTTCCAGATACCCTGCAGATTCGTTGCACGCGAATCTTC
>JBGUUS010000069.1:0-7706 GCA_045133675.1 Oscillospiraceae bacterium
TCCAGAATGTGATGATAAACAACACCGTTCTGTTCAAAATAGCGTTCATACGCACCGCTTGTTGCGATTACTTCGTCGTGCGTTTCAAAAACGCCCATCGCAGACGATGCGTTTGAACTCATCGGATTTCGGATTCCCAGCTTATACGGCGTTTTATCCGGTTTCAAATTATAGGTGAAAATATTTCCGCCTATCGAAATCAACGCCGATTCGACTTCATACTCTTGATAAATCTTTGCGATGTCGCTGCAAAAAGCGCCTTTCGCAATACCGCCAAGATCGATTGCCATCCCTGTTTGCGTCAAATAAACCGTGCTGCTTGCTTCATCCAGAATTACATTTCTGTAATCCACCAGAGCAAGAGCCTGACGGATTGCATCCTCGGACGGTACAATCGGATTTTCTCCGCTTATATTCCAAAGCTTGGAAAGCGGTGCTACCGTAAGATCAAAATGACCTTCGGAAGCTTCGCTCAAAGCTTTCGCTTTCTTAATTAATCGGAATGTATCATCACTTACATGGATCGGTTCAATTCCTGCATTCTCGTTAATCTTACTGATCTCCGATTCTGCAAGGTACGTCGAAAGGCGTTTTTCGCTCTCTTTCAGATAGCTTTCTACCTTTTCGATCGCTTTATCTGCGTTTGAACCGTAAACTTTCTGCGATACATCCGTTGTCATAACAAAAAGTGTGGATGTCACAGGTTCAGTCTTCTGTGTACATCCAAAAAACGAGAAAAGGAGCAGCGAAATCGCCGCAATAAATGCTGCTTTTTTCATCTCGCTGCTCCCTCCTGTTTTTTTGTGTTACTTACGCAACAACTGCTTCGGTAGTGTCGCCTTTCTCCATTTTCGGAGCCAGTGCTGCATAGAGTTTCTTCATGGAATCAGAAGAAACAGTAGCACCTGCAACAGCGTCAAAGCTGCCGTTCTGTTTAGCGATCATTGCATCTTCGAGTTCTTTATAGAACTTGTCCGGAGAAGTCGTACCGCCATAGTTAACCATGGTGTCGATATACTCCTGGTTCTCGGATTTACGATCACCGTCAGCGTTCAGAGCGTCAAAATCAACAGCAGTGATTTTGCCTCCAGCAACAGTTACCTCGAGGAACTCGGTCCAGCCGTGCTCGTCAGCAGCTGCATAAACTGCACGATAGGTGCCGTCTTTCAGACCTGCTTCGCCACAACCAACAAGAGCGACTGCGAAAAGAACTACTGCCAGTACAAGGGTAATTACTTTTTTCATTTAAAAACGTCCTCCTTTCCGGAATACTTTGACAATACAAAACCAAGCATTCAAAAAGTATGCTTGGTCCGTACTGAAAGTTATAATATCATATCTTATTATGATTTGCAATAGGAAAATACCACTTTGGAACGAATTACAAATAGGAAATTTCCAATTCGTCACCCGCATCTACAGTAATCGCGACAACCTGTCGATCAAAGTGATCAATCATATACTGTGCGATCTGATCTTCCACTTTATCGCGGATCACTTTACGCAAATCGCGTGCGTTATATTTTCCGCCGCCGGCAAGCTGAGCGATTTTTTCCTGTGCCGATTTGGTATAATGCAGTGCGATGTGTTTTTCACGGAGAGCCTCGCCGAGTTCATCGAGCAGCAATCCGGCGATGACCGCAAGATTCTCCTGCGTCAGACGGTTGAACACAACTACTTCGTCCACACGGCCGAGGAATTCCGGTCTGAGGAAAGAAGAAAGTGCATTCATCGCTTTTTCGGTATCGATATCGTGAGTCGTACGGTTAAATCCGACAAGCGAAGAAGTATCGGAGGAACCTGCGTTTGAAGTCATAACGATAACCGTGTTTTCGAAGTTGACTTCACGTCCGTGTGCGTCGCTGATCTTTCCTTCATCGAGAATCTGCAGAAGAATGTTCATGACATCCGGATGCGCTTTTTCGATCTCATCAAACAGTACAACGGAATACGGTTTTCTGCGGATCTTCTCAGTGAGCTGACCGGCATCATCATAACCGACATAGCCCGGAGGCGAACCGATCAAACGTGCAACCGTGTGCTTCTCCATAAACTCCGACATATCAAAACGAATAACCGGATCAACCGAATCAAAAAGTGCTGCAGAAAGAACCTTAACGAGTTCCGTTTTACCGACGCCGGTCGGACCGACAAAAATAAAGGATGCCGGGCGTTTTTTCGTCGAAAGCTGAACGCGGCTGCGTTTGATTGCGCGAACAATTTTCGTAACCGCTTCTCCCTGTCCGATGATCTTTTTGGAGAGTTCTTCATCCAAATGAATGATCTTCTGATAATCATCTTCCGCTACTTTATTCGCCGGAATACCGGTGCTCAGCTCGATAACTTTCGAAAGATCATTTACCGTGACTTCAACATTGTTTACCGTAGCTTCAATCCGTTTCAGTTCCTCACGAATACGAAGAATTTCTGCCTTTACTTCAGCAATACGTTCAAAATTCGGATTTTCAGAAACCTCACTCAATGCCGCTTCTTCATCAGTAAGCTTTTTCAGCTGCTGATTCAGTTTTGCATTGTCGGTGAGTTCTTTGCTGGCAAGAGAAGCGCATGCACACGCTTCATCGAGCAGGTCGATTGCTTTATCCGGCAGGAAGCGATCGGAAATATAACGTTCCGACCAAATAACCGCCAGTTTAACGATCTCATCGCTGACTTTAACACGATGATGGAATTCGTAGTACTGTTTAATTCCGCGCAGAACTTCAATCGAATCCGCAACGGACGGCTCTTTTACCGTAACCGGTTGGAAACGGCGTTCGAGCGCCGAGTCTTTTTCGATGTTCTTACGATACTCATTGAAGGTGGTTGCACCGATTACCTGAATCTCACCACGCGAAAGTGCCGGTTTCATGATATTAGCCGCGCTCATCGAACCTTCCGAGTCACCCGTACCGATAAGCGTATGAACTTCATCGATAAACAGGATCACATTGCCTGCCGATTTAATATCGTCAATCAAGCCCTTTACACGGCTTTCGAACTGACCGCGGAACTGTGTTCCCGCAACGAGTGCGGTCATATCCAACAGATAGATTTCTTTATCCATCAGACGGAACGGGACATCGCCGGAAACGATATGCTGTGCAATGCCTTCTGCGATCGCGGTTTTACCGACACCTGGCTCACCGATCAGACACGGATTGTTTTTCTGTCTGCGGGAAAGAATCTGTACAACACGGTAGATTTCTTTTTCACGGCCGATAATACGGTCGAGCTTTCCGTCACGCGCTCTCTGGCAGAGATTGGTGCAGTAGGAATCAAGAAATTTATATTTCGGTTGTTCTTTCTTCTTTGTGTCTTTTTTATCGTTCGGCATTTTGGCATCAGCCGCTTTCGGTGCGGAAGGTGCTTCACCGCCAAACAGGTTTTGAAGGAAGTTCGGCATTGTTCCGGCTCCACCCGGTTCAAAGGAATCGCCATCGGCCAACTCCATCAGCTGCTGGCTCATAGCTTCCATTTCTTCATCCGAAATTCCCATCTGGTTCATAAGCTGCGAAATCTGCGGCAATCCCGCCTCTTTCGCACAAACCCAGCAAAGACCTTCGTTTACGGCTTTTCCGTTTTCCATGCGCTGAACAAACAGAACAGCCGGACGTTTTTTGCATTTGCTGCAGATCATGTATTTTCTCCTTGTGTATTATTCTTTATTCGGGATTTTGAAAAAATCGATCGTGTACATAACAAGCGCGAAGAGAACGAGCGCGAGCGAAACACCGATCAAAATCCACATCGAAATCGGATTTTCACCAATCGACGGGAAGAACAGCAGCAGTGCCATCGCACCGTACAGTTCAGAGGTGGAAAGTTTTCCGTACCATTTAGCGGACGGAACGACCTTTTTCTTGCCTTTCAGCATAACGTAACCACCGGCAAGCATAACAACTTCTTTGGTAATATAGATGACAAACATCAGGATCATTTCCGGGAAACGGATCATGAGACAACCGATTACCGCGATCTGCGTCAGTTTATCTGCAACCGGATCAAGCATTTTTCCGAGATCAGAAATCATATTGAAGCGGCGCGCGATGAAACCGTCGAGTACATCGGTAAAACCGGAAACCAGCAAAATAACGATCGGCCAAAGCGCTACACCTTCAGCAGGCGTATTGAAATATACCGCGATGAAGACCGGGATCAGCGCGATACGTAAAAAAGAAAGCATGTTTGGAATAGTCATTTTGAGTCTCTCCTTCTCTGTCAAAAGAACTGATAAAAGAACGGATAAATATAACCGCTCTGCACCGTCGAGGAATTAAACCATGTGATGCTGTCACCGGAAAGCGCAATCACGATGTGACCGATCAAACCCAAGAGCAGAAGCAATACGATTCCTTCTGCTGCTCCTACCACAGCACCAAGACCTGCGTTTACCGAGCCGATCAGCGGAATTTTTCGGATGCCGCCGAGCAGCTTCGCAAGTATCTTAACTATTATAACGCAAATGATAAAAATTAACAAGCACAAAAGCAGCTGCAACAACAACGTTACGATCGGTGCGATCACCGTATCTGTAACCGACTCTCCCAGCGTTGCCGACGAACTATCCACTGCTTTTTGAATCTCATTCAGCATATTCTCCTGCGAACCATACTGTGCAACGATCGGATTCAGAACGAAGGCCGGAAGCGCCGCAAGAATCGCCGGAAGTGCATCCGTAACTGTGGCACTGCCGGTATCCTGAATCGCAGTACCAACACTGTCCAAAACATACGGACGTACAACTTCAGTAAACAAAATCTCTGCGAGCGATTGGCTCAGCCAAATTGCTGCAATCAATGATGCGATCATGCCAACGGCTTGTACAATTCCTTTGAGGAATCCTTTTTTATATCCGGATACGACCATCAGGACAAAAAAAGCCAGCATAATCAGATCTAAAACGACTACCGATATATCCATAGTTTCCCTTCTTTATCAGCGAATGCTGTATTTAAACACGCTGTCCGCACCAAGCAGGAACATCGCATTGTTTGCTACTGTTACACCTTGCGCATTGCTCTCCAGCGAAATCTCTTCGCGCAAATTCAACGCAGTATCGTAGTGATAGATAAACTTTTTACCCAGAAGAAGAACGCGTCCATCTTCAACTGCCACGTCGATAACCGTATCATCAACGCCCGTCGTGTCCGAAGGTTTTCCGTCTTTCTGATACATCGTAATTGCAGCAGCACCGTTCAGCTGATTATCCGTTACAACTGCTGTAAGGCCATTGTCACCGCAGGCAAACGTCAACAGAGTACCGGTATACTCACTTTCCGAAACGCTTCCGCTGTTTGTGTTCAAAGACACGATACGGTCCGTTCCGACGATAACCAGATCATCGGATCCTGTGTACATCATATATAACGGAAGAAGATCTTTTATCTCATACGTACGCGCCGTCTCTTCAACAGTATAATTGAAAACAGAAACATGTGCAATAAAAGAACCGCCTTTGGATGTGATCGCACATGCAGCAAGATGGCGCTGATCGGGAGAAAAGGCTGCCATACTGTAGCTCTCTGTTGCGGAACCATAACGGTATTTCAAATTTAAATCCGCATCGTAAACCTGAAGATACGATGCAAACTGATCATGTGTTGTAATTGCGGCAATGAGGTTGTTATTCGAGATCTGTGCGCAAAGCAGTGTATGACCCGCCGTCAATTCCCCGCAGACTTCTTTTGTATCATCTACACGCAGGCTGGTTCCGCCTCGGTCAAACGTGATAAAGCGCTGATCGTTATCATACATAACCGGATTTGTACAGCCGTGCATCGTATAATACTTCTGCTTACCTTCCGTATCATAAACATAAAGACCTGTTTTTGTCAGAACAACAAGATCGTCCCGCACAGAGCGAATCGATTCAAGCTGCTCGCTGCGAATCAAAAGCGGAAACGCTTCATCTTTACTCATGCCGGATTTCTGATCACCTTTTGTCAGAAAAAATACGCTGCAAAAAACCAGAATCAGCAAAGCCAGAAAACCGAAACCGACAATAAAGCGATTGCGTCTCTCTTTTTTCTTTTTTTCGCGATATTCTTCAATGCTGTGGTAATGTGCCACGAAGCGTTCTCCTCTCAATAATCAACTCGGTTCAGATAAAGGCCGTGCGCCGGAGCCGTTCTTCCTGCTTTGCTGCGGTCTTTGGCATCTAAAATCTGCTGAACAGAACCTTTCGGTAATTTTCCTTCATTGATTTCCAGAAGGGTTCCGGCAATAATCCGCACCATGTTATACAGATAACCGTCCGCATGGATCGCCATCGTCACCATATCGCCGTCGCGGGTAAAACGAATGGAATCCACCGTGCGAACCGTAGACATACCTTCTTTATGATTCGGATTGCAAAACGACGTAAAATCGTTTGTTCCGATCAGCGGTTTGGCCTCTTCGTTTAACAGATCAACATCAATCCGTTTCTTGCTGAACAACGCAAGATCGGACAAAAACGGGTTCTTACACGGCGCATCGTAGATGCGATAATGGTACTCTTTGCCCTTACAGGAATAGCGCGCATGGAAGTCAAGGTCTACTTCTTTACAGGAAAGAACCACAATATCCGGCGGCAAAACGCGGTTTACAACCTCAGCAAACTTCTCCGTAGGAAACGGAACATCCGTTTTCATATTGAAAAAGCAGCTGTTGGCATGTACACCGGCATCCGTACGGGAACATCCCACGATTGGTTCCCTTTTGGAAAGAACCTGTTCTATTTTATCCTGCAGCACTTCCGTGATGGAAATCGCGTTTTTCTGCACCTGAAAACCGTGATAATTCGTGCCGCGATATGCAATTTCTACAAGCAGATTCTTCATGCGGTTTCCTTCCTGAAATACGAATCAAAATAAGAACGGAACAAAAATGTTCAGTACGATTGCTCCGGTAAATACGCCAACAACAATCGCAAGAATCGAAAAGTCCATACCTTTCAGCTTCAGCTGTTTCATACGGGTACGTCCGTCACCGCCACGATAACAGCGGCACTCCATAGCCAAAGCAAGTTCCTCTGCGCGGCGGAAAGCCGAAACAAACAGCGGAATCAAAATTGGGATCAACGCTTTTGCACGTTTCATAATACCGCCTGTTTCAAGGTCCGCGCCGCGTGCTTTCTGTGCGGACATGATTTTATCCGTTTCTTCCAAAAGCGTCGGGATGAAGCGAAGTGCGATCGTCATCATCATCGCCATCTCATGAACCGGAAAACGGATAAAACGCAGCGGACCCAAAAGACGTTCCAATGCATCTGTAAGTGCGATCGGTGACGTTGTATACGTCAGCAAAGACGAAACAACGATCAGCGTAACGATACGAACCGCCATCAGGCCGGCCATCTGCAGACCTTCCACAGTAATGCGGAATACCCAGAAAGCAACCAGCGGTGTACCGTCAACAAAGAACAAGTTCAAAACAGCCGTGAACAAAACGAGCGGAAGGATCGGTTTGATACCTTTCCAAATCGCTTTGATCGGGATTTTTGAAAGAAGAATCGTAATGATCAAAAATACGTCCAGCACCAGGAACGAAAGCGCACTGCTTACGACGAAGAGCACGACGATAAATGCGATGATCAAAACGAGTTTCATTCTCGGATCGAGTCGGTGTACGATCGATTTTCCCGGGAAATACTGGCCTATCGTGATATCAGAGAGCATTTATTTTCCCTCCTTTTTCGATTCCAGTGCGCGCAGAAGCAGCTTTTT
>JBGUUS010000070.1:0-3388 GCA_045133675.1 Oscillospiraceae bacterium
GGCGAGATCTCGATCGGGTGGTCCATAACGAAGGTCGGCTGGATCATGTTCGGCTCTGCAAACTCTTCAAAGAAGAGGTTGAGGATATCGCCTTTCTTGTGGCGCTCTTCGAACTCAACGCCTTTTTCCTTCGCGATTGCGCGTGCTTCTTTGAGGGTGTGGATCTCGTTGAAGTCAACGCCGGAGTATTTTTTAACTGCGTCAAGCATGGTGATGCGCTCGAACGGTTTGCCGAGGTCCATCTCTACACCGTTATAGGTGATCGTGGTGGTGCCGAGAACTTCTTTTGCAACGTGGCGGTAGAGTCTCTCGGTGAGGTCCATCATGCCGTGGTAGTCGGTGTATGCCTGATAAAGCTCCATCAGCGTGAATTCCGGGTTGTGGCGGGTATCAACACCTTCGTTGCGGAATACGCGGCCGATTTCATAAACGCGCTCCATACCGCCGACGATCAGACGTTTCAGGTAAAGCTCGAGGGAGATGCGGAGTTTAACGTCCTCGTTGAGTGCGTTAAAGTGCGTCTCAAACGGTCTTGCTGCCGCGCCGCCCGCATTCGGAACGAGCATCGGCGTTTCAACCTCCATGAAGCCTTCGCCGTCGAGGAAGTGACGGATCGCGCTGATGATCTTGCAGCGTTTGATGAAGGTATCTTTGGAATCCTTGTTCATGATGAGGTCGATATAGCGCTGGCGGTAACGCGTATCGGTGTTGGTGAGACCGTGGAACTTCTCCGGAAGAACCTGCAGGCTCTTGGAAAGCAGCGTTACTTTTTCCGCGTGGATGGAGACCTCGCCGGTCTTGGTGCGGAAAACCTTGCCTTCGATGCCGACGATGTCACCGATGTCCATTTTCTTGAACGCAGCATACTCGCCTTCGCCAAGGCTGTCGCGTGCAACATAGGACTGGATATTGCCCGGAAGGTCCTGAACATTGCAGAACGATGCTTTGCCCATAACGCGTTTGGACATCATACGGCCCGCAACGGTAACGGTGGTGCCTTCGAGAGCGTCGAAGTTATCTTTGATATCGGTGCTGTGGTGGGTTACAGCAAATTTGGTGATGGTAAACGGGTCGTTACCCTCTGCCTGCAGATTTGCGAGCTTTTCGCGGCGAACGCGTACGAGCTCGTTGATATCCTGCATTGCCTGAACTTCTGCCATTTTGGAATTACTCCTTTTCTTATTTGCCGATCTCCAGGATCTCGTACTGGATAACACCGGCCGGTGCTTCTACGTCTACGATATCGCCAACGCGATGGCCGAGCATTGCTTTGCCGACCGGAGATTCGTCGGAGATACGTTTTTTGAGCGGTGCAGCCTCGGTGGAGCCTACGATTTTGTAGGTATCCTCTCTGCCGAGTTTTACGTGACGGATGCGAACGGAAGAACCGAGCGTGACGGTATCGGTGTCAACAGCGGATTCATCCAGAACGATTGCGTTTTTGAGTGTCTGCTCAAGCTCGCTGATGCGTGCTTCAACGATTGCCTGTTCGTTTTTCGCTTCGTCATATTCACTGTTTTCGGAAAGGTCGCCGTAGCCGAGCGCTACTTTGATTTTCTCCGCAACTTCTTTACGGGTAACAACTTTCAGATTCTCGAGTTCAGCCTCGAGAGCTGCCCTGCCTTCTGCGGTCAGGACTACCTGTTTCATAGCCATTGTATTTTCCTCCTGTTGACAGGCGTTCGTCCTTTTTTAAGGACACGAAAACCGGACAGTGAGGAATTTTCCGCACCGCCGGCTGTTGTTCGTCAGAACGCTATAATAGATGCTATTATACCGAATTGCGCGTGGAAAGTCAACAGCGAGTTGTGAACGAATTGATAAATTTAAGGCGGATAAACGCGGATTTCATCGGGTTTTTCGCGTATACACCGCCGCGCGGCGTGCGCCGGAAGGAAGCGCGGCGGGATGAACGCGCTTTCGCCCGTCTTGCTTTTTCATTTTTTGGGGTATATAATAAGGTAACAGTCTGAAAAACGAAAGGACTCCTGCACAATGGAATTTGTCTCTGCGCAGCAGACCGCCGAACGTCTCGGTGTAACGGTCCGCGCGGTACAAAAATGGGCCAAAGAAGGCAAAATCCCGGGTGCCCGGCAGATGGGCCGCGCCTGGCTGATTCCCGATCACTTCACCGGTCCGGCCGAACCGGCGGAAAAAACGGCCTTTTCTCTCTCCTCCCATATCCCGATGCCGCTTTTAAACGCAAGCTTTGAACCGGGCGGTGCCCGCGAATATATCGAAACCATCACCGACGAAACCGACCGCACTGTTGCAATGGCGGAATACGACTATTTCACCGGACGGACCGACTCCGCCGCAAAAGCGGTCGAGCCGCTGCTCGCCCATCCGGATTTCAACGTCGCCTCCTCCGCCTGCTGCATCTATTTTCTTGCAAACCGCGCGATGGGAAAGGCGCATCTTGCCTATTATGCGCTGGAGTGTTCCCGTGCGCTGATCGCCGAAACGCTGCGCAAAACGCAGGATCCACACACCGTTGCCGTTGCCGTGTATCATCAGGTGTATTCCGCGATCATGCTGCAGCTGCCGGTCAAGCCGGCCGCACCGCTTGAACAGATGATGCGCTGTCTGCCCGAAGGGATGCGGATGTTCGCCGCGTACATGCTCGCATACAAAGCGCACCTCGAACACGACGACAGCCGTTCGCTCGGCATTGCCGATACGGCTCTCGCTTTTGCGTCAAAGCCGTATCCGGTCGCCAAAAGTGCGCTGATGCTGATGTGTACGATCGATCTCATCAGTTTAAAACGCGTGGAAGAAGCAAGACACTGCTTTATGACCGCTTATCATAAGGCGCGCCCGGACGATCTGATCGAGCTTTTCGGCGAACACCACGCGCTTTTGCAGGGTATCACCGAAAGCTGCCTGCGCCACGATCACCCGGAGGATTTCAGGCGCCTCAACGATATCACGCTTCTCTACAATCGGGGCCGGCGCAAAATGAACCGCGTAAATCCCGGACAGGATCTCGCCGCCGCGCTCACGCCGCTTGAGTTCAGTATCGCAACGCTGATCAACCGCGGCTGGTCGATCCGCGAGATCGCCGGACATCTCGACCTCTCCGACCGCATGATCAAGCATTATATCTCCGTGATCTATCAAAAACTCGGTGTCACAAACCGTGAAGAACTTCGCCTTTACATATCGCAATAACCCGTATTGTCCAAAAAACGCACTGTTTTTTCCCGGATCCCGTGTCGGATCCGGGATTTTTTTGTCGGTTTTACCGAAAAAGATACGTCAAACCTTCCATGTGCGCCGGTTCGCTCGTTCGTTCAAACGAACGAGTAAACAAAATAGCTTATAACCTATTTTATCGTTTTCTTGATTAAAACTCACGAATTGACTTTTAATCAATACAAAATTTGCA
>JBGUUS010000071.1:0-10165 GCA_045133675.1 Oscillospiraceae bacterium
CACCAAAGTCTTCTCCCAACGCTTCTTGTTAAAAGAAGACCTTTTGTGTAATTTCAGTATAGCATCCAATTCAGTCTCTGTCAATGATGTTTTTGTTAATTTGCACATATAAAGAACTCCCGACTCAGACGAGTCGGGAGTTCTGATTTTACACAGTGTTACGCAAATTTCTTGCTGATTTTGAGAAGGCGGACGATAACCGGGCTCAACACCAGATTGAACAGCAGTTCAAACAGGAAGTTGCCGCCGGCAAGACCGAGGAACATATATGCGACCGCGTCGCTGCCGTAGCCTGCACCTGCCGCCCATTCCGTGATCGTCGGCATAAAGAACAGCACACAGCCGAGCAGGAACACGCCGGTGTTGACAATCGGGCAGACGAATGCCGCCGCAAACGTTCCGACCGTCGCATTCCATTTGGCAAAGAGCTTATATGCATAGCCTGCAATCAGACCGCAGAGCGTGCCTTTGACCAAAACGGTGATGATCGTACCGATTGCATTGACCGCCAGAAACGGTGCCGCGTCGCCGTTGAGCAGGACAACCATACCAAAAACAAAGCCGAGCCATGCACCCATGAACGGACCGCAGAGCGCAGCGCCGATAACGATCGGGATCAGTACCAGTGAAATCTGGAAGATACCAAGGCGGATGAATGCGCCCATGAACTGCAAAATGATGACGAGTGCCGTCAAAACCGCACCCATCGCCAGCATTTTGATCGATGTGCTTTTAACCTGTGATTTCATATTCAATTTTCCTCCTTGCTGCCGCTCTGCCCTCTGGCAGATACAGCGCATGATTATATAGAAAGCGGATATCGCTCTATATCATTTTTTGCGTGTGTTGCGTTTGTACAGATCGAACAGACCGTACAGCAGCAGATTTTCGTCAAACGCATATTCGCGTTTGCAGTACGGCGCAATGCTCTTGGAAATGCCGCCGGTCAGAACAACATGCAGTTTCATACCGGTTTCGGCTTCCATGCGCTCAACCATACCGTCGAGCATGCAGGTGGTGCCGTATACGATGCCGGAAAGCATACAGTCGACCGTATTGGTGCCGACGACCTTGCCGACCTTGCCGAATTCGATGTGCGGCAGAAGCGCCGTATTGCGTGAAAGCGCATCCATCGAGATGTTCACGCCCGGTGCGATCATACCGCCGAGGAAAGCGCCATCTTTGTCAAGAACGAGCATTTTCGTCGCCGTTCCGAGGTCTGCAACAACGCACGGAAGCGGATATTTTCTCGCGAGCGCACCGACACAGCCGCAAACAAGGTCCGCACCGACGATTGCCGGATCGTCAATTTTAATGTTGAGTCCCGTTTTAATACCCGGTGATACAACGAGAACCTTTCCGTCGATAAGCTGCGAAATCGCCGCTTTTAAAACCGGGATCAGCGGCGGCACGACGCACGAGATGATCGCACCGTCAAAATCAGCCGGTTCATATCCGTAAAAACGGATCAGATCCAAAAGCTTCACGGCGTATTCATCGCGCATCTGGTATTTATCCGTGCGGATTCGCGAAGTGAATTTCAGTTCTTCGCCTTCAAATCCGCCGAAAACGATGTTGGTGTTGCCAACGTCAACTGTAAGCACCATGGAAAAATTCCTCCTTATCGGTGTCCTGCGTTATTCGTTTCCTTTTTTCAGCACTACTATATCACAATCGTCTTTTCCTGCCAAGAGCAAAACTGTCCAAACCTTTTTGCACCGCCGCCGTTTATTTTGTAAGGCGATACGCAAGGATTTCGAATGCAAGCTCCGTTTCGAGGTGATCGCGGGTTCTGAGCTTTTCGACCGCTTCTGCCGGTGTGCGGTATGCATACGGCGTCATCATAAACAGCGAGAAAATCAGTTCCGGGTCGGTCAGCGTAACCGTGCGCTGCACTTCCGTTTTTCCAAGGAAAGTAAAGCCTTCCAGTTCATACGGTTTTACCTTGTTCTCGTACGGTTCTTCATAAAGCGCGCTCTTTAAGCCGAACAGATGCCGTGCCGCCGGAATGACCTCGATCAGCACACCGCCTTTTTTCAGCACGCGCATGAACTCCTCTTTGCAAAACGGCGAAAAGATCTCGCACAGCACATCCACGCTTTTATCCGCCGCCGGCAGACCGAACGAACTGGCGACCGCATACTGCGTGCGTTTGTCGCGCTTTGCCGCGACATTCAGCGCCGTTTTCGAAATATCCGTGCCGAGCACCTCGCCGTTTTCGCCGACAGTCTCGGCAATCTTCATGGTGTAATACCCTTCGCCGCATCCGGCATCCAGCAGCACGCCGCCTTTCGGCAGATATTTTGCCGCCGTCTCACAGATTGCGTCACGCAACGGTTCATAATATCCCGCATTCAAAAAACGGGTGCGTGCCGCAACCATCTCTTTGTTGTCACCCGGCATTTTTGAATGCATCTTGTTCGACTGCAAAAGGTTCACGTATCCGCTGCGCGAAAAATCGAAGCTGTGGTTTTTCTCACAGCGCAGCGCGTTGCCCTCACGTTTCAGTTTTCCTTTACATACCGGACAGCAAAATCCCATTCTTCTCGCTCCAATCCCATATTTACTCGAGTATATCATACCGCGAAATCACACAGTTTGCAAGAATTATCGGAAAAGCTTGCTTTCTCCCAATACTTGCCCTATAATATAAACTGTTGTAATATGCGTGTTGCAGCATCCACTTGCAAAAATATAATCCGAAAGGACATCAGCAATATGATCACCGTATCCGACGTCAGTTTGAGTTTTGACGGTTCGAACCTCTTTTCGAACGTCAATCTGAAATTCCTGCCGGGCAACTGCTACGGCATCATCGGTGCCAACGGCGCCGGCAAATCCACCTTCCTGCGCATTCTCTGCGGCGAACTGGAACCTTCCACCGGTGAAGTCACCATCCCGCCGGAGGTTCGTCTTTCTGTATTGAAGCAGGACCACTATGCGTTCGACAGCTACCCGGTTTTAGACACCATCATCATGGGCAACCGCCGTCTCTATGAGATCATGCGTCAGAAAGAAGATCTCTACGCAAAAGAAGACTTCACCGAAGAAGACGGTATTCTCGCAGGCGAGCTGGAAGCGGAATTCGCAGAGCTCAACGGCTGGGAGGCAGAATCCGATGCATCGAAACTTCTGCAGGGTCTCGGCCTCTCCGAAGATCTGCTCTGGATGCAGATGGAAAACCTCTCCGGCAACGAAAAGGTCAAAGTTCTTCTCGCGCAGGCACTGTTCGGCAACCCGGACATCATCCTGCTGGACGAGCCGACGAACCAGCTTGACCTCGCCGCTATCTCCTGGCTCGAGGACTTCATTCTCGATTACCCGGGCACCGTCATCGTCGTTTCGCATGACCGCCACTTCCTGAACACCGTCTGCACCCACACCGTCGATATCGACTACACGAAGATCAAACTGTACGTCGGTAACTACGACTTCTGGTATCAGTCCAGCCAGCTGATGCAGCGCATGATGAAACTGCAGAACAAGAAGGTCGAGGAAAAGATCAAAGAACTGCAGAGCTTTATCGAGCGCTTCTCGGCAAACAAATCAAAATCGAAACAGGCAACCTCGCGCCGCAAGCTCCTCGACAAGCTCTCTGCGGAGGAGATGCCGGCTTCTTCGCGCCGCTATCCGTACATCGGCTTTACGATGGACCGCGAAGCAGGCAAGGATATTCTCACCGTTGACGGCATTTCCAAGACCATCGACGGCGAAAAAGTGCTCAACAACGTCTCCTTCATCGTCAAAAAAGGCGATAAGATCGCATTCGTCGGCGAAAACGCACTTGCCGCAACCACGCTGTTCCGCATCCTTGCAGGCGAGCTCGAGCCGGACGAAGGCTCCTACAAATGGGGTATCTCCACCTCGCAGAGCTATTTCCCGAACGATAACTCCGCATATTTTGAAGGCAACACCCTCTCGATCATCGACTGGCTCAAACAGTACTCGAAAGACGAGACCGAAACCTTCCTGCGCGGCTTCCTCGGCCGTATGCTCTTCTCCGGCGACGACGTTTACAAACCGGTCAACGTCCTCTCCGGCGGCGAAAAAGTTCGCTGCATGTTCTCGCGCATGATGCTCTACGGTTCGAACGTTCTGATGCTCGACCGCCCGACCGACCACCTCGACCTCGAATCGATCACCGCAGTCAACAACGGTCTGTGCGTCTTCAAAGGCAATATCCTCTTTGCATCCCACGACCATGAGATCATCCAGACGGTTGCAAACCGCATCATCGAGCTCAACGAAAACGGCATCCTCGACAAATACTCCGAGTACGAAGATTACGTACAGAGCAAAGGCGGCCATATCGTCCTGAAATAATTTGAAAGCACAAAAGGCGTTCCGGAATGGAACGCCTTTTGTTTCTACCGTTTTTCTTAAATCAAAAATCCCGGCTCATTCGAGCCGGGATTTTGTTACATCAGTTGATTACTCAGCGTCAGCTTCCTCGGTCTGTGCTGCATCAGCAAGCAGAGCGCGGATGGAGAGGCTTACGCGTTTTTTCTCGAAGTCGATCTCGATGATCTTAGCGTCAACAACTTCGCCAACTTTGAGAACGTCAGCGATCTTCTCAACGCGTTTGTTAGCGATCTGAGAGATGTGGATCAGGCCGTCAACACCCGGGAGAATCTCAGCAAATGCGCCGTAGGTAGCGAAGGAAACGATTTTAACCGAAACAACGTCGCCAGCCTCGTGGTTGGTGGTGAATACGGTCCACGGATTCTCGCTGTCTTTTCTGTAGCCCAGGGAGATGCGTTTCTTCTCTTTGTCGAAGTCTTTGATGTAAACTTCAACCATATCGCCAACGTTTACGATCTCGGACGGATGTTTCACTTTCTTCCAAGCGAGCTCGGTAACGTGGATCATGCCGTCGATGCCGCCCAGGTCAACGAATGCGCCGTAAGCAGTGAGGGATTTAACTTCGCCGTTGTATACTTTGCCAACTTCGATGTCGTTCCAGAAAGCTTCCTGTTTTGCTTTTCTCTCAGCGTTGAGAACAGCGCGAACAGAGCCTTTTGCACGGCCGCGGCCTTCGTTTACTTCGATAACCATCAGGCGAACTTCTTTTTTGAGAAGGGTGCTCAGGTCTTCAACACGGGTGTTGGAGCAATGCGGAGCCGGAACAAAAATCTTGGTGCCGCAGGTGTAAGCCAGAACGCCGCCGCGGATAACGTCGGTGATAACAGCGTCGAGAACGGTGCCGTTTTCGTAAGCTTCTTTGATCTGGTCAAAGCCTTTGAGTGCGTCTGCACGTTTTTTGCTCAGGGTTACGATGCCTTCCTGGTCGTTTACTTTAACAACACAGAGTTCGATCTCGTCGCCTTTTTTAACGAGCTCTTCGATTTTAGCGGTCGGATCATCCGAGAATTCGTCGCCCGGAACGATACCAGCCTGTTTCGCGCCGATGTCCACATGGATCTCATTCGGAGCAACGGATGTAACAACGCCCGTCACGCGCTTGCCGTTATAGATCTTCTCGCTTTCCAGCGACTGCTCCAGCAAGGTCGCAAAATCTTCGTTTTCTTCATTTCTTAAAATCTCACTCATCGTTTTAAGAACCTCCTTGATTATATGAGCCGGCGTTGATGCTCCGGCGGTAATACCAATTTTATCATAAGCGGATAATTCGAATTTTCCTAGTTCTGCGGCTGTCTCAATCAGCTCCGTTTTGCAGTAGGCCGCGCACAAATGTGCAAGCTTCTGCGTATTGGAACTGTGCCGTCCGCCGACAACAATCATCAGATCATTCTGTGCAGCAAGCATGGCTGCTTCGCTTTGACGTTCACTGGTCGCACTGCATATTGTATCAAATATTTCGATCTTTGTATAGTGGTTTTTTGCAACTTCGAAGCATTCTTTCCAAAAACTTGTGTGATATGTTGTTTGTGCAACCAAAATGCAGGGCGGATTTTGGTTATTTTTTAAATTTTCCAGTGTATTCCTTAACTCCTGCGCATCGCGCACAACGATAGCGCCGGCACCGGCGTGTTCGCGGATTCCGATAACCTCCGGATGGTCCGGATCGCCCGTGATCAAAACGGTTTTTCCTTCCGCGGCGGCCTTTTTGGCAATGCGGTGGATCTTGGCAACAAACGGGCAGGTTGCATCGATATAATCGGTTCCGTTGGCCTTCAGCGTGTCGTAAACCTGCGGTCCGACACCGTGCGAACGAATAACAACCGTCTCACCCGGCAGTGCTTCTGCCGGATCGTTTATAATGCGAACACCTTTTGCGGCGAGTTCTTCAACCATCTGCGGATTGTGGATAATCGGGCCGAGCGTTGCGGCACGTTTGCCTTCGCCAACCAGCTTATACACCATCTCGACCGCACGGTTAACACCAAAGCAGAATCCCGCTGTTTTTGCGAGTGTATATGTCACGGTGCCTCAACTCCCATCAGCTCCGCGATTCTTTCGCCGAGCAGGCGGTTCGCCGCACGCAGTGCGCTCTTGGAAATGCCGTCAAGACCGAGCGACGCGTTCTCGATCGGTTCGCCGAAAATTACCTTGACCGGTTTGCGGATGAATTTGCGTTTGCCGTACAGAATGCACGCCGGGATCAGATCGCCGCCGGTGCGCGATGCAACAACAACCGCACCGGATTTCAGGCGGTGCAGCTTGCCGTCTTTGTGTCGGGTGCCTTCCGGGAAAATGCCGAGCATGCCGCCGTTTTTAACGACATCAACCGCATGGTCGATCGCACCGGTATCGCCGGTTCCGCGGGCAACCGGGAACGCACCGAGCTTTTTGATCAGCGATTTCAGCACCGGAACGCGGAAAAGCTCCTCTTTTGCCATATAGCTGACTCTGCGTTTTTTATCCTTGATTGCAAGCGCCAGGAAAATCGGATCCATAAAGGACTGGTGGTTTGCCGCAAGGATATATCCCTGTTCCGATTTCCAGTCCGCGCGCTGTTCTACCTCGAGTTTAAACGGGAACCAAAGCAGGAAACCTGCAATTCCTCTGATTGCTCCGTAAAAAGACATCTTTCCGCCCTCCCGAAAATTATTCGCCAAGCGCCTTGCGGATGATCGAAACGATTGCTTCGATCGATTCCTCAAGCGTCAGTTCTGTCGTATCAACCAGCACAGCGTCATCCGCCTGTTTCAGCGGTGCAGCCGCACGGTGCGAGTCGTTATAGTCGCGTGTCTCGATTGCTTTAACGAGTTCTTCAAACGAGATCACTTCGCCGCGCGCTTCATGCTCAAGCAGACGGCGTTTTGCTCGTGCCTCAACCGATGCGGTCAGGAAGATTTTGACCTCCGCATCCGGCAAAACGACCGTGCCGATATCGCGTCCGTCCATGATTACGTTATTTTTCTTTGCGAGGTCGCGCTGCATATCCAAAAGGAATGCGCGGACCGCCGGAATCGCCGATACATTCGACGCGTGCATGGCCATCTGCGGCGTGCGGATTCGTCCGGAAACATCCTCGCCGTTTAAAAAGACGCGCTGTTCACCGTCTATAAAGCGCAGGTCGACCGAGACTTCACACAGTTTTGCCGCTACGGCTTCGGCGTTTTTCGTATCTGCAACGCCGTGTTCCGCCATGTATAAACCAACCGTACGGTAAAGCGCACCGGTATCCACGTAAATAAACGACAGCATCTGCGCCGCGCGGCGTGCGATCGTACTTTTGCCCGCACCGGACGGGCCGTCAATAGCAACCGAAATCATTTTGTTCTCTCCTTTTATATCAGCAGGAAACGCCTGCGGCGTATCCCGTGGAAAATGCAATCTGTAAATTAAAGCCGCCGGTATAGCCGTCCACATCCAGAACCTCACCGGCAAAATACAAGCCTTTCAGCTTCTTGGATTCCATCGTACGCGGATCGATCTCACGGCAGGATACACCGCCCGCCGTTACGATTGCTTCATCGATCGGGCGGAACCCATCGACGGAAACCGCAAAACAGCGGATCGTATCGAGCAGCACTTTTCGCTGTTCCTTCGTGATGCTGTTGACTTTTGCAAACGCCGGAATACGCGTGCGGTATACGATGATCGGGATCATCTTTTTCGGCAAAAGCTCGCCGAGCGCGTTGATAAAATCGCGGTTTGCGAATTTCGCAAAATCGCGCAGGATGCGCGCATCGAGCTGTTTGTCGTCAAGTCCCGGTTTCAGGTCGATCCGGATCTCATAGCGGTCCGGCTCAAACGTGCGAATATGCGAAGACGCACTCAGAATCAGCGGACCGGACATGCCGTAATGCGTGAACAGCATCTCGCCGAGCTCTTCATAAAGCGCCTTTCCCGTCTTTTTGTCCCAAAGTGTCGCCGTTACGTTTTTGAGCGAAAGACCCTGCATATCGCGGCAGTCCTCGTTGTTTGAAACAAGCGGAACGAGCGAAGGCTTCAGCTCCGTCACGGTGTGTCCTGCCTGTTCGGCAAAACGGTAACCGTCACCGGTCGATCCGGTCAGCGGATAAGATTTTCCTCCCGTCGCCACAATCACCGAAGCGGCCTCAATCCGTTTTCCGTCCTTCAAGACGATGCCTTTCAAAACGCCTTCTTCGATCCAAAGCGATTCTGCCTCGCCGCGACGCATCGAAACACCCATCTCTTCGCAGGCATGAACCAGAGCGCCGACGATGTCCTGCGCCTTATCGCTGATCGGGAATACGCGGTTGCCGCGCTCGGTTTTCAGCGGAATTCCGCGGCTTTCGAACCAATCCTTTGTATCCTGCGTATCAAATCCGCGAAGCGCACTGTATAAAAACTTCGGATTCGTCGGAATATTCTGCATAAAGGTCGTTTCGTCACAGTCGTTCGTGACATTGCAGCGGCCTTTTCCGGTAATCGCGAGTTTGCGGCCGAAGCGCTCGTTTTTCTCAAATAAAACGACCGATTTGCCGTAAGACGCCGCAGTGTGTGCCGCCATCATGCCGGCCGGTCCGCCGCCTAATACGATCACATCCGTCATTGATTTTCCTCTGCTTTCTGATAGACGTCGTATTCATCCCAGATCGTTTCGAGATGAGCAAACGTCTCTTTCACTTCTTCTTTTTTGCGCAGACCGATCGCAACGGTCAGCGCGTTGATCACGCTCAGCGGCGCAACCAGCGAATCGACAAACGAAGTCATCTCGCTGCGCGATTCCAGCAAAAAGTCTGCGTGTTTGGCACACGGCGCCGCCGGACTGTCCGTAATCGCAATAACCTGCGCGCCGTTTTTCGAAGCATACGAAAGTGCCGCCGCGCTGCGCGTGGAATAACGCGGAAAGCTGACACCGATCATAACGTCGCCTTCACCGATACGCATGATCTGTTCGAACATCTCCGCCGAAGAGGTCGCATCGACCAGCTTGACGTTTTCAAACAGAATATTGAAATACAGCACCATGAAGCGCACGAGAACCAGCGCGCTGCGGGCACCGATGATGTAAATCGTCTTGGCATTGAGGATTGCCTCTACCGCGCCTTCAAAATCCTCGCGGGAGATAACCTCCATCGTACGGCGGATCTTCTCAATATCCATATTCATAACGCGGGTCAGCAGATCGGAACCGCCGAGCTGCTCGTGCGCAACATCAATGCGCTGTACAGCTGTCAGCTTGCTCTTGATCGTTTCTTTCAGCGCTTCCTGCAGTTCCGGATAGCCCTCAAAGCCCAGTTCAAACGCAAAACGCACGACCGTCGATTCGCTCACCTGTGCCGCCGAGCCAAGCTTCGATGCCGTCATATATACCGCTTTATCGTAATGCGACAGAATATACCGCGCGATGCTCTTTTGTCCTTTCGAAAACTTGGGCATCCGCCGTTCGATTTCGCTTAAAATGTTTGCCGCCATTTTATTTTCACCCGTCCTTCGGTTTTTCGTATGCAAAAGTAAAGCTGCCCCTGTAAATTCTTACAGGGGACTCTGGCTGTTACGGATTCGTTTTTCCGTTTTTCGTTTTCAGATTGAGCTCCGCGATGCGTTTGCGCAGTGCGTCCGCTGTTGCGGTTTTGCTCTGCTCGGTCGGTTCCGCCGCCGGTTCTTCTGCCGGTTTCGATACCTCACGCGTGAGCTGAACCGCCTGAACTGCGAGTTTCACCTCATCCAGTGTACGCAAGAACTCCGATTTCTGCAGTTCAAGCGAGACAACGCCCTGCTCAAGCTGCTCTTTTTCTCTTTTTGCCGCAAGCTGTGCCGCACGGATGATCTCTTCACCCTTTTCCTG
>JBGUUS010000072.1:0-12223 GCA_045133675.1 Oscillospiraceae bacterium
GAGAATGTATATCCCGCTGCCCAAAAAGAGCGCGGCGGTGTCGTATGCAAACTGTACGGGCACACCCAGCAAAAACAGCGTGAATACGGCCGTACAGAGAAGTGCGATCATCGGCGCGAAACGTCCGGCACCGCGGAATGCGCCCGAAAAAAATGCGCCGACCGCAAGCGCCGCCGCAAAGGTGAACGCTTCGTTTGAGGCAAGACAGAGCGCGAGCGCGGCGAGCATTCCGGAAAGTGATGCACCCGGTGCGCCGAACGCGCTTGCTGCGAGCAAAATCACCGGACAGCACAGCACGACCGCCGGATTGAGCGAGAGTATGGGAAGGGCCGAAAGCGAGATGAGCAAAGCCGCAAAAACGGCGCAGAGCCCGATCTTTTCGCCGTCGGCGAACGGTTCGTCCGCACGTTCTTTTTCCAACGCATCCAGTCCGTGCGAAAAGATGACGCATACGCCGAACGAGAGCACCAGCTCAAGAATCAGGCAGACGAGCGAATAGGTGCCAAGCCGCGCAAGCAGGGTGTAAAACCCGAGCGAAACCGCACCGGCACCGAGAACGCATCCGCCGCGCAAAAGCGCACCCTGCTTTTTCGGCAAAACCCGGTTGAGCAGAAAGCGGAGTGCGATCAGCAAAAACAGCGCCGTGATCCGCAGCGGCAGGTGGGATGGCTGAAAGAGGAGAATCCCGAAAAAAGCGCCGAGCGCCGCAGGAATACAGCCTGAAAACCGCACCGCGCCGGTGAATGCGGCGGAAAAAGGCGAGAGCCCGCCGAAAAGCTGTGCCGATGTGAGCAAAAGCGGCACAAGCCCGGATACAGCACCTTTCAGCAGAATCTTCGCCGGGTGCCTTGCAAAAAGGCGAATGGTTTTGGACTTCATGAATATTTCCTCCGATCCGTGTACAAAAATGATGACACGGATATTGTAACTGCCGCACGGCAAAAATCAGCGCGAAAGGCGCTGTCCGAAAGCGGCGTTTTTGCGTCGGAAAACGCAAACGGGAAGAAAGCCTGCCTTTTTGCGTCGTTTGCTTGAAAGCCCTGCCGTTTTGTGGTACAATCGAAAGAGAAATATCGTCCGCGGCAAGCGCGTAGCGGAGAAGCCTCCGCGGGCTTTGCAAACCCTTAATCAACACCGCAGGAGAGGCGTTTCGCCTCCCGAAACGGTTTATGCACAAACTTTCGATTTTGACGGAGGTTGGCTGAAGCATTCGCAGGATGATTTCCTGCAAGTCTGATACCAACCGCCGTACCGATAAAATCTCTGCCTTCTGAAAAGCAGAACAGAAAGGGTCGATTTTCATGGCGAAATTACTGGATGCATTCATCAAAAAGGTCGAAGCGGCAAACTACGGCGTCGAAGCCGTTGTTTTGATGCAGCACGGCGAAATCCTCGAAGAGTACCGCGTTATCCCGGATGAACCGCACGTTTTGCACTCGCTGTCGAAGAGCTTTACGTCCGTCGCGTTCGGTATGCTCATCGATGAAGGAAAGGCATCTCTTTCCGATAAGGTCATCTCTTATTTCCCGGAGTATCTGCCGGAGGTCATCTGTGACGAGCTTGCCGCGCTCACTGTCCGCGATCTGCTCGTGATGGCACCGGGCCATGGCGCGTGCATGATGATGAACCAGCGCGCCGCGATCGAAGGCGACTGGGTTCGTTATTATCTTGCCCAGCCGTTTGATAAAGCCCCGGGCACAAAATTTGAGTACGACACCGGCTGTACGTATATCGTCGGCGCGATCATCCAGAAGATCACCGGTCAGACCGTCCGCGATTTCCTGATGCCGCGTCTGTTCACCGTTCTGGGTATCGAAAACCCGCTTTGGGAGACCTGTCCTTCCGGCAGAAGCGTTGCCGGTGCGGGACTCTGGCTGCGCACAGAGGAGATCGCGCGCTTTGGCCAGATGCTGCTCAATAAAGGCGTGTATAACGGCACGCGCATCGTCAGCGAAGCGTATCTCAAAGAGGCATCCTCCAAGCAGATCGAAAATGCCGTTGCGGGTGCCGGACACGATAACTGCGCGGGTTACGGCTACCAGTTCTGGATGAACGAAAACGGCACCTACCGCGGCGACGGCGCATACGCGCAGTTCTGCATCGTGGATGAAGAAAAAGACGCTGTTATCGCGATCAATTCGCAGAGTAATCAGGCGCAGGAGATCCTCGACGCCGTCTGGGAAGAACTCAGACCGCTGCTGTGATGCCGCATCAAATCCGGAACGGGTTTGCGCGCACCAAAAGGCGAATGCACCGCACAACCTCGCTTTCTTCACACTAACGCCTTATATGTATATAAAAAAGGCTCCCTCCGGGAGGGAGCTGTCAGCGCAAGCTGACTGAGGGAGAATGCATCCCGCGAACTTTTAACTGTTGCAATAATAAACCTCCGCTTACGCGGATATACCATATCAAAGGAGACTATACCATTGGAACCGAAACTGATCGAACGAATCAATGAACTTGCCAAAAAAGCAAAAACCGTCGGCCTGACGCCGGAGGAAGAGGAAGAGCGCGCAAAGCTCCGCGCGGAATATTTAAAAGCCTTCCGTGCCTCCTTCCGCGGTCAGCTGGAAAACACCTACCTCGTCGATGAAGACGGCAACGAGCGCAAACTCGGCAAGAAAGCGTAAAGGAGAAGCAGTATGAGATCGGTACGCAATATTTTTAAGATCGGTATCGGCCCGTCGAGCTCGCACACCATGGGCCCGGCTTTTGCCGCAGAACGTTTCCTGCTTGAAAACCCGGATATCGACCATGTCGACGTCATCCTCTACGGCTCGCTTGCAAAAACCGGCGAGGGTCACGGCACCGACCGCGTCATCCGCGACACGTTTTTCCCGATCGAGACGAACATCATCTTCAATATGGATGATTCCATCGAGCTCGAACACCCGAACACGCTCGAGCTGATCGGCTTTGAAGCGGGCGAGGAGGTTGCGCGAATGAAGGTTCTCTCCGTCGGCGGCGGCGCGATCCGCGTCATCGGCGATCCGGAAGAGGGCGAAGCTGCGGACTGCTATGCGGAAAACAACTTCTCCGATATCGCCGCGATCTGCAAGAGCCGCAACATCCGCCTTTCGGACTACGTCTATGAGCACGAGAGCGAGGATTTCAAACTCTATCTGCAGGAAGTATGGCATACGATGACACAGGCGATCCGCATGGGTTTAACACACACCGGTATTCTGCCGGGCGGTCTGGAGGTTAAACGCAAAGCACAGCGCCTTTACAGCCAGAAACACATCGACGAAAGCCCGCAGACCCGCGAAAACCGCATGGTCTGTGCCTACGCTTTCGCAGTGAGCGAACAGAATGCCGACTGCGGTCTGATCGTCACAGCACCGACCTGCGGTGCGTGCGGCGTTGTTCCGGCGGTACTCAAATATATGCAGGATACGCGCCATTTCTCCGACGAGGAGATCCTGCGCGCGCTCGCCGTTGCCGGACTCATCGGCACGATCGTGCAGAAAAACCCCTCGATCTCCGGCGCGGAAGCCGGCTGTCAGGCAGAGGTCGGAACCGCCTGCTCGATGGCTGCCGCTGCATTGGCCGAGCTGTACGAAATGGGCGTTGACCAGGTTGAATACGCCGCCGAGATCGCGCTCGAGCATCATCTCGGTCTTACGTGCGATCCGGTCTGCGGTCTTGTTCAGATCCCGTGCATCGAGCGCAATGCCGTTGCGGCAATGCGTGCGATCAACGCGCTGAGCCTTGCAAACTTCCTCTCCGACAGCCGCAAGATCTCGTTCGACCTCGTTGTGGAAACGATGTACCAGACGGGTCTTGATATGTCGCACCGTTACCGCGAAACCTCGGAAGGCGGCCTCGCAAAACTCTATCAGCATAAGAAATAAGAACAAACACCACAAAAGCAAAACCGGCCGTTTGGGCCGGTTTTGATATTTATAAAACAATTCTTCACGAGATGTATTGCTATTGTGCGTACAATTATGTATAATGTAAGCAGAACGTTATGAAAGGAACGATGAAGGATGGCAAAATCGGCCAATCTCTACGCGCGCATTGAACCGGAACTCAAAGAGCAGGCAGAGAATATTCTTGCGGCACTCGGTATTCCTGCCTCAAATGCAATTACGATGTTTTATAAACAGATCATTTTGCAAAGAGGAATGCCTTTTGAAGTAAAACTGCCTCCGGCGCATCCTCTGGATGTTGATACGATGACGGACTCACAGCTGCATGCAGAGCTTGAGAAAGGATTTGCGGATAGTGAAGCGGGTCGTTCCCGCCCTGCAAAAGCTGTTTTTGACGATATTCGCCGCGATTACGGTCTATGATGTATCAAATTCAAATCTCCCGAAAAGCGGAAGAGGATCTGCGAAATATTTTTGAATATATCGCGAAAGAATTGCAGGCTTTCCAAAGTGCGGCGGATCAGCTCAGCCGTTTGGAAAAGGCAATCTTCAGTCTGGAAGAACTGCCGAACCGTTATCGCATTTACAGTGCTCAACCTTGGAAAAGCCGAGGTCTTCGCGTCATGCCGGTGGATCATTACCTTGTATTTTACATTCCGGATTCTGCGCGGCAGACGGTTGAAATCATCCGTGTGATGTATGGCGGACGTGATATTTCTGTGCAGCTTAAACGCGTAACGGATACAAAACAGTAACCTTTTCAAATCACAACCCAAAAAGGCGCCGGAGCGATCCGGCGCCTTTTTATTCTTATATTTGTTTTGCGTTCTCCGGTTCCTCCTCCGGCAAAACGCGGTTTTTCGTAACGGTGACCTTTTCGGTGTAGCATTTGAAAATATGTTCGATCGTGTCTTTCTTTATTTTCGGGGAAATGAGGCTGACAACCGGAACAACGATCAGACCGGCGATCATTGCGGCGGCACCCGCGTTGATCGGCGAGCTGAATACCGGAACGAACATATTGAGCACCGTGATGCCGACACCGACCGCAAAACTTGCCCAGACGGACGCTTTCGTCACGCCTTTCCAGTATAAGCCGTAGAGGAACGGCGCCAGGAATGCTCCGGCGAGTGCACCCCAGGAAATACCCATCAGCTGTGCGATGAACGCCGGCGGATCGAGCGCCAGGAAAACGGAAACCGCGATGAAGAATACGATGAGCACGCGCAGGGTGGTGAGCTTCGTTTTCTCCTTCATCTTTTTAACCACAGCGCCGTCGAGAAAATCGAGCGTGAGTGTCGAACTCGAGGTGAGAACGAGGGAAGAGAGCGTCGACATCGAAGCCGAGAGAACGAGCACGACGACGATACCGATCAGAATGTCAGGAAGCTTTGAAAGCATGAACGGCACGATCGAATCGTATGCGACATTGCCGGCTGCATCGTAAACCTCCGGCGCGTCGAACAGGCGACCGAATCCGCCCAGAAAGTAGCTGCCCGCGGAGATGATAACGGCAAAAACGGTGGATACGACCGTACCGGTTTTAACGGCTTTTTCGCTCTTGATCGTGTAGAATTTATGCACCATCTGCGGCAGACCCCAGGTTCCCAAAGAGGTCAATATAACAACACTGATGAGGTTCCACGGGTCCGGACCGAAGAATGAGGTGAACGCACCCTGCTGTCCGGCGGCGATGGTTGCCTCCGTTTCCACCTGCGAGAGCTTTGCAAGCGCCTCCGAAAAACCGCCCTGTCCGTTTAAAACCGCGGCGATAACGGCAACGATGCCGATCAGCATGATGATACCCTGGATAAAATCGTTGATCGCGGTTGCCATGTATCCGCCCAGAATGACGTATACGCCGGTCAGAACCGCCATCGCAACAACGCAAACCCAGTACGGGATATCGAACGCCATACCGAACAGGCGGGAAAGACCGTTATAGATCGAAGCGGTGTACGGAACGAGAAAGATGAAAATGATCGCCGAGGAGACGAGCTTTAATGCCTTGGAATCAAAGCGCTTGCCGAAGAAATCCGGCATCGTTGCGGCATTTAAATGCTGTGTCATGATGCGCGTGCGGCGTCCTAAGACAACCCAGGCAAGCAGACAGCCCAAAAATGCGTTGCCAAGACCGATCCAGGTCGACGCAATGCCGTATTTCCAGCCGAACTGGCCCGCATAGCCGACAAAAACGACCGCCGAAAAGTAGGATGTGCCGTATGCAAACGCCGTGAGCCACGGACCCACCGACCGTCCGCCCAAAACGAAATCGCTGACGTTGGTTGCGTGCTTGCGCGAATAGAGACCAACCGCCACCATTGCGCCGAAGAAGAAAATGAGAAGGATGATTTTGACTGCCATATCCGTTGGCCTCCGTTCTTTTGCACTTTAAAGCTTTTATGTTTTTAAGCTTTCAATCGCTAAATCGATTGTGCTCAGTATAGCACGCGATACAGAAAATGTCAACTGTTTTTTCGGGAATTTGCAATATCAATATTCCACAAAAACCAGTCAACCTTGCAGTGGAATTTCGCCGCTTCAGGTACTATTATTGTAAGTAGGATATTAGGCACACTTTTTAAAAAATCATAAGGAGTGGTGATATGTTTTTCAATGCAAAACAGGATCTCGACTACGCTCTGGCGTTCACTGAGGTCTACAAAAGCGAATCCGACCCGTCGCTTCGTGAGGCGAAATGTCTGGCACTGCAGGTGCCGTATGTTCTCGTTCCGATCGGAGAGGACGAACTGATCGTCGGCTGCATGAAGCACGGCTTCGTTGGCTTCTCTCCGCAGTACGGCGGCAGCTACACGTATTTTTATTGGGACGACCGCGTTGAGGCTGCTCTCAACGAGATCCGCGATACCGTTGACGACGCGTATATCGCAAAGATCGAAGAGCTCCGCGCGTTCTGGAACAAAGAAAACACCGAGCAGAAGGTTGACGACGCATTCCATGAGCGTTATTCCACACCGATGCTCAAACGTATCGTTGAATACTCGCGCTTCTACCGCGCAAGCTGCCGTATCGCAGGTATGAACGTTGACCTCGAGCTGCTTGCACACGCCGGCCTTGGCGGACTCAAAGAGCGCAACGCGGAATACCGCAAGATAAACGACAATCCGAATTTCTACGATGCGCTCGATATGTCCATCGACGTGCTCGCGGATGCCTGCCGCATCTATGCGAAAAACGCCGAAGAGCTCTTAAAAGGTGATATCACCGAGCAGAGAAGAAAAGACCTCAACGAGATCCGCGATCAGCTTTATTACCTGGCAGAAGGCGGCAAACCGAGAGGCTTTAAAGAGGCTCTTCAGCTCATCTGGATCTACACGATTTCCTCCGACCTGATGAACTTCGGCCGCCTGGATAACGCACTTGGCGATATTTATGCGCACGATATCGATAACGGCATCATCGATGAGGAAGAGGCAATCCGTTGGCTCAGCTCTTTCTATAAAGCGATCATCCGCGTCAGCAAGGTTCACGACAGCCGTATCATCATCGGCGGTAAAGGCCGTCACGATCCGGAAACTGCCGACCGCCTTGCATTTGCGTTCATCGAGACCGCAAAACGCGTTCAGGACGTTGTTCCGCAGCTCACTCTGCGTTATTACAGCGGCATGAACGAAGAACTGATGACCAAAACGCTTGAAAACATCCAGGCGGGTGCGGTTTATCCGATCGTATACTCCGACGATGCAACGCTTCCGGCAATTATGGAGCTCTACGGCATCAGCGAAGAAGAAGCTTGCCAGTGGGTACCGCTGGGCTGCGGCGAATACGTTCTCGAAAACTGCGGCGCTGCTACACCGAACAGCTCGATGACGCTTTCCTCCGCGCTGGACGTTGTTCTGCACGAGGGTTATAACTCCTTCAACGGCGTTCTCGAAGCGCCGGGTCTGCCGCCGGTATCGACCTATAAGACCTTTGACGAGCTCTTTGAAGCATACTCGAACGTTCTGAAACCGGCCTGCGAAGAAACCGCTTATTATCAGTACTTAAACTATAAATTTGCCGGAACCGAAGGCAACTACCTGCATATGTGCCTGCTCACGCACGACAGCGTGGAGAGAGGTCTTCCGGTATTCGCCGGCGGCTGCCGCTACCTCTCGATGACCGACGAGGTATTCGGCTACGTCACCTGTGCCGACAGTTTGACCGCGATCAAAAAGCACGTCTACGACGAGAAGAACTTCACGCTCGAAGAACTCGTCAAAATGCTCGATGCCAACTTTGAAGGCTACGAAAAAGAGCGCGAAATGCTCCTTTCCGCACCGAAATACGGCAACGACGATGACTATGCCGATGAGATCGCTGTCCGCGTATTCAACAACATCGCTGAGCTGCACTGGGAAGCAGGCGAGAAACTCGGTCTGCCGAAATACAACATCGTTTCCGTCAACAACTCCGGTTCTGCAGAGCGCGGTAAGATGTCTTCCGCAACGGCTTGCGGCAGAAAACGCGGCGAACCGCTGTCCAACGGCAACAGCCCGTCGATCGGCGGCGACAAATGCGGCCTGACCGCAACGCTCAACTCGATGCGCAAGATCGATCCGAAGAAACACGTCGGCGTCGTTCACAACGTCCGCTTCAACAAAGATATGCTCCGCAACAACTTCGATAAGATCAAGATGCTGCTTGAGATCTTCTATGAAAACGGCGGCGCACAGACGAACCTTTCCTCCATCGGTAAAGACGACCTTGAGCAGGCAATGATCCATCCGGAGCGTTATAAAAACCTGCTCGTTCGTATCGGCGGCTTCTCGGCACGTTTCGTTGAGCTCGACCCGATCGTTCAGCACGAGATCCTCCTGCGTACAACCGTTGAGGAATTTTAATCAAACTGTGTTCGATTAAAATTCAATGATATCCTGTCTGACGACAGGGTGAACTGAAATAAAAAGCTCGGATCCATAACGGATCCGAGCTTTTTTTACCTTAATCTTCGAACCGCGTGCGGTTTGAAGATATCATCCCACGCCAGTGGGATTTCATCCAACGCAGTTGGATATCATCTCGCCGCAAGGCGAGATATCATTGAATAACCGGCCCCGTCCGGTTACTCTGTGCGCAAGGCGAGATATCATTGAGTAACCGGCCTCGTCCGGTTACTCTGTGCGCAAGGCGAGATATTATTGAATAACCGGCCCCGTCCGGTTATTCTGTGCGCAGGGCAACAACCGGGTCTTTCTTTGCTGCACTTCTCGACGGGATAATACCCGAGAAGAGGGTGAGCACAACGCTGATCGCAACGAGGATCACTGCGGCGTTGACCGGCAGGATCGCTTTGAGGTTTGCGATACCCGTCATCTCGTGCAGAATGAGGTTGATCGGGATGCAGAGCAGGTAAGTGACCGTTACACCCAAAAGTCCCGATGCAAAACCGATGATAACCGTCTCGGCGTTGAACAGGCGGGAAACGTTTTTCTTCGATGCGCCGATCGCGCGGAGGATACCGATCTCCTTCGTTCTTTCCTGAACCGAGATCAGCGTGATAACGCCGATCATGATCGAGGAAACGACCAGCGAGATCGCAACAAACGCGATCAGAACATAGGTGATGGCGTTGATGATCGTCGTGATCGAGGACATCATCAGGCCGAGATAATCGGTGTATTTGATCTGTTTGAGATCTTCAACCGTTTTGTTGTAGTCCGCGATCGCCGCGGTGATGATGTCCTTGTTCTCGAAAGAGGAGGCATACAGGTTGATGCTCGCCGGTTTTTCGAGGTCGATATAACCCATCATCAAAAGATTATCTTCATATGTCGATTCGGAGAACTCTACGATCTCGTCGTAGTAGAGCGCGCACTGTTCTTGCGTATAGTTCGGCAGAGCCATGCTGAATGCGGCAAGAAGCTGCTGCGGCGGCATCGCGCTCATCTGTGCGGATACCTGCTGTGCATACTGCGCTTTGACGCTCTCGGTGATGAGCTGTGTGAACATTTCGTTGAACTCTTCGTCGCTCATCGATGCGAGATAGTCCGCGATCTCTTCTTTGCTGACGTTCATCTGTGCGCCGAGACCTTCGCTCATCTGCGCTTCCATCTGTTCGCGCGTCATGTTGCCCATAACGGCGTCAACCTGGCTGTCGATCAGCTCCTGCGGTGCGATCGCGTTGATCGCGATATATGCCGCCGCTTTCTCCGCATCGGTCATATCGGCGATATAATCGCGGAAGGCTTCTTCCTTCTGGGCATCGGTGAGCGAGCCTGTGGTCGAGTCGAACGGAAGTCCGGTGAGTACATCGCGGTCTTTGTTGTCGAGCTGTGCCTTGATCACTTCGGAGTCCTTCGCTTTTTCGGTCAGGTGCTCGGTGAGGTCGCTTGTATAGCAGATCGTACCGGTGAGGATGTTTGTGTCGCTGCCTTCCGCCGGTTTTACGATGCCGGTCACCTTGAGGTTCAGTGCGTTGTCGTAGAGATAGCGCAGTCCCGCGTCCGTTTCGCGCAGGTCGGTGTACGTGCCGGTCAGCTCGTCATAGGTATAGCAATCGGCGTTCAGGATCGTTTTATAGGTGAGCGCGCAGATCTCTTTGTAGCTCCAGCTGTCGTTTGTGTTTTCCAGCTCCGCGCCGTCGAGCGCCGCATCCGCCAGCGCGTCCATGTGATCCTCGGAGAGCAGACCGAGCGCATAAAGCGTAACGTCATCGAGCTCGCCGTTTCTGTCGAGCACCAGCACGATCTCGTCGTAGCTGTTCGGCCAGGAGCCGTATACCACGTCGTACTGCTCGGTGATCAGGTCGTTGACCGGTTCGCCTTCAAGACCCGGGAGAAGCTCCTGCCACAATCCGGCGGCTGCACCCATCGGCGACATTGCGCTCATCGAAGCCATCGGCGAAGACTCCGCCATCGATGTCATTGCGGACATATCCACATCCATGTACTGCAAAAGCAGGTTCTGCAGGATCTCTTTGGTATCACAGCGGATGATATCGCCGTCCACATTTTTGGTGTAGATCAGCATATCGAGATCGTACGTGTACTGAATACCGTTGATCGCTTCGGCAAGGTCTTCTTTCGTCTTCATTTTGTCGAGCAGGTGCTCGTTGAAGGATTTGAGGTCGTTTTCGACCTCGTCGATGTTGTTCATCGCGTTGATCATATTGTACAGCGCGGATTTTTTATAAACGCGGTCGGCTTCGTGCCCGGCGTCGTCATTCGTGACGTTCATAAACGTCTGCATCAGCGAGGAAAGCTCAACCGTGGATGCCTCAAGCGTCAGCGGATAGGACGAAAGCGTGCTCTCCTGCACGTCGTTGATATACGTCGTCATACCCTGCGAGATCGCCAGGATCAGCGCGATGCCGATGATACCGATTGAGCCGGCAAACGCCGTAAGCGTCGTGCGTCCTTTTTTCGTGAACAGGTTTTTGAGCGAGAGCATGAACGAGGTGAAGAAGGACATCGACGGCTTTTTGACGCGCTTTTTCTTCTTCTGCGCTTTTGCCGCTTCGATTTCCGCCTCCATTGCCGCGATCTCTTCGTCGGTGAGCGGGTTCGTGTCGCCCAAAATCGTGCCGTCGAGCATCCGGATGATGCGCGTGGAATACTGCTCGGCGAGCTCCGGGTTATGCGTTACCATAATGACGAGGCGTTTTTTCGAGATCTTTTTGAGGATCTCCATGACCTGTACGCTCGTTTCGGTGTCGAGCGCGCCGGTCGGCTCGTCGGCCAAGATGATATCCGGGTTATTGACGAGCGCACGTGCGATCGCAACGCGCTGCATCTGTCCGCCGGACATTTCGGTTGGGCGCTTTTTCATGTGATCGGCAAGACCGACCTGCTTTAACGCCTTTTTCGCACGGTAGCGGCGCTCCGCCTTGGAAACACCCGAGAGGGTGAGCGCCAGCTCAACGTTCTGCAAAACGGTCTGGTGCGGAATGAGGTGATAGCTTTGGAAAACGAAACCGATCGAGTGGTTGCGGTATGCGTCCCAGTCGCGGTCCTTGAATTTTTTCGTGGAAGTGCCGTTTATGACAAGGTCGCCTTCGTTATAGCCGTCGAGACCGCCGATGATGTTGAGCATCGTGGTTTTGCCGCAGCCGGACGGACCGAGGATCGAAACGAACTCCGATTTTCTAAAACGCAGGGAAACGCCGTTTAAGGCGGTTTGTGTAAAACTGCCGACGGTATACCGCTTGGTAATATCGTGTAACGAGAGCATAAGTGAGTCTCCTTCTTTAACAGGTGTTTCTGATGATATAAACCCAAGTATAATTATAGTACCGCCAAAGTAGAAGTCAATAAACGGATTGTAAATATGTGCATAGACTCTCGATCAACATCGTAGGGCGTGGGCCTGTGTATTCTGTGGGTATGCTCACGCTGAAACCGGTT
>JBGUUS010000073.1:0-5535 GCA_045133675.1 Oscillospiraceae bacterium
GAGGCTATTTAGATGAAAGACGATCAAAGAGTGGCTCTTACCAAGCGACTTCTGCAAGAAGGACTTTTGCGTTTGCTGGAGAAAAAGAATATTGACAGCATCCATGTCTCTGAACTCTGTGCAGAGTCCGGCATTAACCGTGCCACATTCTACCGGCACTACAATGAGCCCCGTGATATTCTCAGAAATATGCGCCAAAATATGATCCGGGATATCCAGGCCTTTGCCAGAAAGGACAAGATGGGCAAGAATCTTCAAAACTGGCTGGAGGATCTGTGCCAGTATTTATACGATCAGGCAGAACTGCTGCGCATCCTGTTCAAAACCAGAACAGATGACGAATTTGTGGAATCCATTCAGGCACTATATAAAGAACAGTTTGACCCCCTACGCTATAAGTCCATCAAAAATCAGGATGAGGACAGTCAAAAACTCATGGCCTATTGCTACGCCGGCGGATTTTATTATATCCTGCGGCAGTGGATTCTGGAGCCGATCCACAAAACGCCGCAGGAAGTTGCAGATATTATGTTCAGATTTCTTATTGGCAAATAACATGATCTGATTTCCGTAGAGTTTCACTTCTTCTGTTATGGTTTCATTTCCCTCAAGGAAAAGTGAAACCATAGCGCAGAGAAATGAACCCCTGTGAAACCTTTTGAAACCGTATCTAAATTGTCATACGAAGCCAAAAATCCGACAGTTTCGGCTGTCGGATTTTTTTATCCAAGCCGCAGTCTCGTTATAAATCACGCCAAAAGCACAAAAAAGCTGGCTCATATCAATGAGCCAGCTTTTTTTCATGTCAAACTCAGTATTTTTCGCCGTTTGCCATAATGTCGGAAATGATCGCCATAACCTTTTCGTAGCAGCCGCCGCAGCCGGTGGAGCACTTGGTGGTGTTCTTGACCTTTTCAAACATATCCATCAATTTGTCGATGTCGTTGTTCTGATGGATGGCGTCCAGGATATCAAAATAACTTACGTTATTGCACAGGCATACCGGATAGTTTTCCTTCGTCTCGGTATCGATCGGCTTCAGCGGGCAGACCAGTTCTTCTTCAACTTCCGCCATCCAAAGGCCGTGCAGATTGCAGTAAGCGTAAACCGCGAGCGGTTCTTCGTCAGCCAGTGCAAAAACAACTTCCGGTGCTTCGCCCGGTGCAAGGCATTTGCGCTGTCCGCCTTTGCTCGTCTGCAGATAAACCCACAGAATGCTGTGTTCTTCAACCATCGGATGCGCAACTTCGCCAACCGCAACTTTTACCAGGTTGTCTTCAACGGTTACAACCGGGATGTGTTTTTCCTGGCTTGCTTCAACCGTACCCGGTTCAAGTTTCGTCATTTTCTGTCCACAGCACATCATCGGAACGCCTGCATCGTGAATCATACCGATCAGATTACCGCAGTGTTCGCAAATGTAGAACTTATTTTCCAACATAATCATACCTCCTGATTCTATTCTTCAGCCGATTGCTTTTTACGATGCCTCATGCATCTCTTAAATGTATCGTACCATAAAATGAACATTATGTCAATTAACAAGGCTATCCGATTATTTCATTGCCTCGTATACCGCGTGGCGCAGTGTACCCTCTTCATCGTCAAGTGCGTATGCCCAGTACATCATACCGCCCAGGCCTTCGCGTTTGACATATTCCGCTTTGGCTTTGAGTGTACGCGGATCATCGAACGCAACTTCAAATACACCGTCTTTGGCAAGGTAGGACTGCTGTGCAGCCTCATCAAATTCCAGGGTGTATCCTTCCGTTCCAATGTGTGCGGTGATCTCGCCGTAGCGCCAGAAGCCGTTGCCGCCTTTGCCGCGGCGGTATCCGTAAAACGGAACGCCAAGCGTCAGATTTTCCACAGGAATACCCTGACTCAGCAGAAAACGGATCGCGCGGTCGCCGCACTGTGCCGGGTCGCCTTCGCCCGCAGAGGACGGATAGAGATTCGACTGATGACCTGCGCCCAAAACGCTCCAGTTGTAGTCGTATCCCATAACGTTAATAAAATCAAGGATTTTGCCCGCGCGGACAAAGTCAGTGTGTGTCCATGTATCCGGTGTTGCGGCGCACGCAATTGTCAAAAGCTTATCGGTACCGATTGCATCTCTGATTGCCTGCAACAGCGCAATGAAATCCTCGCGGCAGGTCTCGCAGGTTTGTTCGCCGGTTGCCACGGCAATACCCGGATATTCCCAATCCACATCAATACCGTCAAGGCCGTATTCATCCACCAATTCGCGGCACTGTTTTGCAAGCAGTGCGCGTCCTTCTGCCGTTTTGCTGCGCGCACAGAAATACTGACCGCCGCGCTGCTGCAGCGATACCAGCAGTTTAAACGGATGCTCTTTGCGCAGATCTGCAAGATAGCGCAGTTGTTCCGGTTCACGGATTTCAAGCGAACCCTCTGTAACCCAGCCGAACGCATAATTCACGTGCGTCAGACAAGAAACCTCAACCTCTTTCGGAAATCCACCACCGGTAACGTATGCAACAATTCGTTTTTTCTCGCTCATTTCACTCATGATCCTTTCTAAAATTTCAGTATCGGCCGGACAAAACGGAAGCGTCGGAATCTCTTCCGCCGTGATCCAGCGAAGATCGTTGTGCTCTAAAAGCTGTGGTTCGCCCTCTGTGATTTCAGCGTTAAAAAGTGTCAGATGCGCGATGATATCCTCGTATTCGTGCGTCACTTCCATGAACACGCTGCCGGGTTTTACCGTGATACCAAGCTCTTCCGTACATTCGCGGATCAACGCATCCTCTTTGCTCTCGCCCGGTTCCACCTTTCCGCCGACAAACTCCCATAAAAGTGCACGCGTTTTCGTAACCGGGCGCTGGCAGGCAAGAAACCGGTCACCGCGCCAGATCAGCGCCGCAACCACTTCGGTCCATTTTTTCATACGGAACCACCCCTTTCTTTGCCTCTATTATAGCGGTGCTTTCCGATTTTCTCAACTGTTTTCTCCGAAAGAATTGATTTCAATTTTAAAAAGCAGTATAATTAAAGAAAATTATTCCAATCAAAGGAGCTGGTTCCATGTCAAGTTTTGAAAATTTGCGAATCGTTGATAACTTCTATCAGACCTCTCTCTTCTTTCCGATGCCAACCGTTGTGATCAGCACGCTCTGCGAAGACGGTTCTACCTCTCTTGGCCCGTATTCGCTCGTGCAGCCGTACTACGTTGCCGGTAAGGATTTTTATGCAATGCTGTTAAGCTGCCGCAACTCCTCCAATACGGCACAGAATATCCTGCGCAACGGAAAATGCACGCTGAATTTCGTTGACGACAATCCGAAAACGTTCAAAGAGTGTGTCAAGCTCAGCTGGCCGGGTGACAAGCCGGAAGAAAAAATGCCGAAATGCAATTTCCGCCTGGAAAAGAGCATGATCGAAGAAGAAAACCCGGAAGATAAACGACCGATGGTACTCACCGATGCCATTCAGGCGATCGAATGCACCTGGGTTCGCGAACTCGACGGCGCCGACAAAGACCTTCCGGGTAACTTAAACGGCTATGAGCCGCCGTATCACGACTTTAACGGCATAACCAGCAAATTCGGTGCGCATTTCATCCTTAAAATCGACAAAATTCTGATGAAGAAAAAATACGCCGATGCGATCATCAACGGTGTGCGTTCAAAAGATTTTCCGGCACTTCCGGTCGATTACGGCTATCGCGACAGCAAAAACTTCTGGTTCCACCGCAAAACAAAGATGCGTGCAGAACTGCTTCCAATGCGTCAGGCAAGCCTTGACTCCGTTCGCTATGCTGCAGACCGTGCCGATGACAAGATCAAATTCGCCGATGAAGCACTGATGATGGTATTAAATGTTCCGCGTGTATTCCTGCCGCTCGTGCTGAAAGGCTGTGTCGACTGGGCAAAAGAAAACGGCGTCGAACTGATCACCGCAGAGCACATGAAAATCATCAACGACAAGCGCGCAAAAGAGAAAAACAAGAAATAACACTTTTCAAAGCGACAAAAAACCGCAAGTCGAAAGACTTGCGGTTTTTACATTTGCGATATGATTATTTTGCGTCAGAATCAGCTTTACGAGCACTGGTTCTGCCTTCCGGTTTGATCTCGCCTGCTTTGAGGAGAGCCATTTTCGTCAGGAACGGACCAACGAGTTCGTATACGAGGACAGCGAAGAGCGTAATGTTAGCAACAATCATGCCGAGCTCGCCGAGACCCTCTTTTGCTTTGATTGCCATGCCGAGAGCGACACCCGCCTGCGGAAGAAGCGTGATACCGAGGTATTTGATGATGTTCGGGTCACATTTCATCCATTTGGAGCTGAGAGTTGCACCGAAGTATTTACCTGCAGAACGGAATGCAATGTAGGTTACACCGATCAGAACGATGATGATATCACCGAATACGGAGAGTTCGAGCTCTGCGCCGCTGATAACGAAGAACAGAATGAACAGCGGAGCGGTCCAGCGGTCGAGACGGTCCATGAGTTCTTCGGAGAAATCACAGATATTGCAGAAGATCGTGCCGAGCATCATGCAGGCAAGCAGCGAAGAGAATGCAACATGGATACCGAAGATCTCGAATTTCATCATAGAAATTGCAACGGTCGCCAGAACGAAAGCGACGGACATAGCAAGACGTTTCGAACGGGAATGGAAGAAACGCTCTGCCCAGGTGAAGAAGAAGCCCATTGTTGCGCCAAGACCGATCGAAAGAACAACCTCGAGGATCGGCTCAACGATAACGGAGAGCAAGTCAACCTGACCGCTCATCAGTGCTTTTGCAACACCGAAGGAGATTGCAAACAGTACCAGACCGACTGCGTCGTCAAGAGCAACGATCGGCAGAAGGATGTTGGTAACCGGGCCTTTTGCTTTATACTGACGAACAACCATGAGGGTTGCAGCCGGAGCGGTAGCAGAAGCAACTGCACCGAGAACGATAGCTGCTTCCAGCGGGAATTTATCCGGAATGAGGAAATGCAGACCAATCAATGCTGCGTCAACAAGCAGCGTGGTGAATACAGCCTGGAAAATACCGATAACAGTTGCCTGTTTGCCGATTTTCTTAAGGTCGGTGAGACGGAACTCATTGCCGATCGAAAACGCGATAAAGCCGAGTGCTACGTCGGAGATAATCGAGAACGTATGAATTTCTTCCATGCTGGTGAAGCCGAGACCCTGAACGCCAAAAGCGCCAAGCAGGTACGGACCGATCAAAATACCGGCAACAAGATACGCCGTTACAGCCGGAAGCTGAACTTTTTTCGCCAGACGGGACAGCATAAGACCCGCAAACAGCGCGATGGATAAGCAAAGTAAGGTTTGCATAAAAATCCTCCTATTTAATATATAGTGATGCTGGATTCATTTCAGCGTATTGATTTTAGTCCTTTATTCATAAAATGTCAATAAATCAAACGGAGAAAATCACGCTGAAAAAAATCCTTTTCCGTCTAAAATGCCGAATAGCGCAATCTTCTTTCTTCAACAGCGGTCCTCTTTTGCAATCGGCTGTTTTGGGATTTTTTTGCGATGAAAAACCG
>JBGUUS010000074.1:0-3973 GCA_045133675.1 Oscillospiraceae bacterium
GGCGAGCGCATCCATCCGATTACGGGTGAACCCGACCACCACAACGGCATCGATCTTGCCGCCGACCGCGGCACGCGTATCCTTGCCGCAAAAGACGGCGTTGTCACCGCGAGCGGCTTTGACGAAACGGCGGGAAACTATATCCGCATCGATCACGGCGACGGCTGGTTGACGCTTTATGCACACTGCGACAGTCTCATCGCCGAAGAAGGTACGGTTCTGCGCACCGGCGAGGTGATCGCCTATGTCGGCACAACCGGCAGCTCCACCGGAAACCACCTCCATTTCGGCATCAGAAAAGACGGTGTGTGGCTCGATCCGGCAAGCTTTCTTCCGTTCCGACCATGATCCGCTTTGTCTGGCGCGGCTTCACCGCGGAGTTTACGTTTCTCTTTGCCGGGGCGGTCACGTTCTGCCTGCTCACGGATCAAACCGGACTTTCTACACTCGCGCTTTCCGCCTGCATCCTGCACGAAGGCGGTCATCTGCTCGCGTTCGCGCTCACCGGGATCAAGCCGCGCGCGATCGTATTTGAGCTCTGCGGCATCCGTCTGATTCCGCCGGTGTGCCGTCCGCCTTTTGGAAAGGAGCTGTTTATCCAGTCGGGCGGGATCCTGATGAATTTTCTGCTTGGCTCGCTCTGCCTGTGCTTTCAGGATGAGCAGGGAAGCGCCGCGCATTTCCTGCTCGGGATTTTCTCGCTTCTGCCGCTGCATACGCTCGATGGCGGCGCGCTCGTCCGTCTGCTGACCGATCGGTTTCTGCCGCCGCACCTTTCGCGCATCCCGGATATCCTCGATATCGCCGCAATACTCCTGCTCTGCCTGTTCTGCGGTGTTTTGGTCTGTGCGGGAACATTTCCGCTGACGCTCGCGGTATTTTCCGGCGGTCTTCTCGGCAGCCTTTTCGGCGGTGTGATTACACGCATCGGACGAAAGCGCCGCAAAATATGAACGGGCCATCACAATTTGTTGCCCGAAACTTCATTTTCTTTTTACAGGAAAACAACACAATGGCGGAAAAAGCATGCTATACTTAGACCATACTTTTAAGGCAAGCTAAAAGTATATTTTTCACCCCTCCTCAATAACTATTGAGCAAAAAGAGCAGGAACAGCCCCAGTTCCTGCTCTTTTTGTGCCTGCCTCTTTCCGGAAAATGCCGTTGCATTTCTCCGCTGTTTCCTTTATAATAAAATCAACGGCAACCTCATAAAATAAGGAGGGTATATTATGCGTATACTGGCAATCGATATCGGCGGAACCGCGATAAAATCCGCCATTACCAACGAAAAAGGCGAGGTGTTCGACCTGCGCGAAGTGCCGACCGAGGCGAAAAACGGCGGCGGCCCGGCGGTTATCCAGCGTGCACTTGAGATCGCGCATTCTTACAGCGATTTTGAATGTATCGGTATCTCCACGATGGGTCAGGTCGACCCGAAAAAAGGCATGATCGTCTATGCCAACGAGAATATCCCAAACTATACCGGCATGCAGGTCAAACAGATCTTTGAGGACGAATTCCACGTGCTCACCTGTGTTGAAAACGACGTTAACTGTGCCGCTGTCGGCGAAACGCACTACGGTGCCGGCCGCGGTTTGAAAGACCTCCTCTGCCTGACTTACGGTACCGGTGTCGGCGGCGCGATCATGATCAACCGCCAGATCTACGGCGGTACAAGCGGTCTTGCGGGCGAGTTTGGTCATCTCATCACCCATCCGAACGGCCGCCAGTGCGGCTGCGGCCAGCACGGATGCTACGAGCAGTACGCCTCCACAACGGCGCTTGTTCGCGAAGCACGCCGCGTCGATCCGCGCCTTGTAAACGGCAGACTCATTTTTGAAGAGTGGAACAAAGGCAATATCGCGATCAAAATGATCGTGGACGACTGGATCGATGAAGTCGTTTACGGTCTCGTTACGCTCATCCATATCTTCAACCCGAGCGGTATCGTTTTGGGCGGCGGCATCCTTGCCGAACCGTATATCGAAAGCGAGATCAACCGCCGTATCTATAAGCGCGTTATGCAGAGCTACTCGGACTTCCGCGTCATGCGCGCCGAGCTTAAAAACACCGCCGGTCTTCTGGGCGCTTCGGCGATCGCGTTTAAGCACAAGATCACGATGTATGAAAGAGAGTACTGATATGATCAAAGCGGTTGTATTTGATATGGACGGCGTCCTCTTCGACACCGAACGGCTTTATAACATCGCATGGAAAGAGGCGGCAAAGGACCATCCGATCGGCATGGAGGTCGACGATCTCATCGTGCAGTGCATCGGATTGAACAGCAACGATACGCGCGCGCTGTTTGTGCGTCTGTTCGGCGCCGATTTCCCGTTTGACGCGTATTTCGGCCGTATCCGCGCGCTGTTTCAGGAGATCATCGCAAAGGAGCTTCCGGTCAAACCGGGCGTATACGAGCTTCTTGACTGGCTCAAAGAAAACGGCTATCCGGTCGCACTTTCCACCTCCACCTCGCGCCCGAGCGTTGATTCGCACCTCTCGCGCACCGGCCTTACGAAATATTTTGACGCGATCGTAACGGGCGACACGGTTGAGCACAGCAAACCTGCACCGGATATTTACCTGCGTGCCTGCGCGCTGATCGGTGTTGATCCGTCCGAATGCATCGCAGTTGAGGATTCGCCAAACGGCATCCGCTCGGCTCATGCCGCCGGTATGATGGCGGTTATGGTACCCGATCAGGTTCCGTGCAATGACGAGCTGCGCGCAATGCTCTATCGCGAAGAGCCGTCTCTTCTGACCCTGCTTGCGCATCTGAAAGAAACGAGATAACAAAAAACGAGCCATCCTCGCTTTGAGGATGGCTCGCGGTTGTTTATGCGGGATTATTTACCCAAAGCGGACGCCGGAATAGAAACAGGCGGATAAATGACAGCAAACGCTTTGTCCGATACGGTTTTAACCGTCATGTTGTTCACTTTATCAACAACATCCAGCGCAATGTATGTTTCGCCGTCTTTACCATATGAATACCAGATAAAAAGGCAATTTTCATCACCGGATGCAATTCCGTAAAATGAAGGGAGAGAGGCAATTGAAACTGCTTTTTCCGTTATAAATTCATCGTTCAGAATTTCGATTCTGCGATTTAATCCGGATGTATCATCCGCCATAGCGTTTTCATATACCGCCATTAAGTTGCTGCCATCTGTTTGAATAAACGCAGGCAGATTTTCTTCACCTTTCAGCACGCCGATTTGTTCGCACGTGTCGGTTTCTGCATCGTACAGAAAAACTTTGCCGCTTTCTTCGGTTTCTCCGGTAATGGTCGAAAGCTGCAGCAATACTTTTCCGTCGATACAGCCGGAAACTGCATAATACTGATCCTGCGGAACATCGGAGAGGATTTCTTTTACAGTTCCACTCTTTAAATCATACATAACGGTGTTTCCGATATAACCATCATCGTTTACATACCAACTGGAGATAAATATACCGTTGCCGAAAAAGTATGCTTTCGAAAATGGCGCCGCTTCAGATGTAAAGAGTTCTTTTCCGGGATCTTCCGATGTGATACTCATTTGCACCAAATGGAATACGCCGTTTGTATCCGCATAATATTGATACAGATATCCGCGGTGCAACGTGGTAAAAACAGCGTTCGAACAATTAACACGCCGAACGACTTCCTTGGTACCATTTGCAGCGTTTATGCGAAAAAGAACAGTGTCGCTTGTTTCTTCCACGGTTTTGGCAAACTGATTCATTCGGCCGATCACATACAGATTTCCTTCATAGTATTGCAAAAACTCGCAGCCGGTTTCCGGTGAAACAAAACCAGCGCATTTCCAGACTTCTTCCGGATTGCTTTCATTCTCATGACGGCATTCCGGTTTTGAACAAAGCACGACCGGTTCCAAAGCACCATAATCCATGTAATAGATAAAACTTCCGTTTTGAAAGTAATATCCGTTTTCAGCCGGAGCAATATTTGCGCCGAAAGCCGG
>JBGUUS010000075.1:0-3422 GCA_045133675.1 Oscillospiraceae bacterium
ATGCATGGTGGATCGATGTCGATTTCCCGGAGGTCATCGGCGCGCGCAGAGCACACTACCGCGAAACGGCGAAATACCGGATGTGCCCGGGCGATCTGCGCGATCCGGCGTTTCTGGACGAACTGCCGCAGGCAAAAACGGCGGTCGTCGTGCTGGAAGGCGTTTCGATGTATGTAAAGCAGGATAGCTTAACAGCGTTCTTTTCGGCGCTTGCGGACCGTTTTTCGGCGGTAAAATTGCTCACAGACTGCTATTCGTCCTTTGCGGCGAAGGCATCGCGCTATAAAAACCCGGTAAACGATGTCGGTGTCACCGAGGTGCACGGCATCGACGATCCAAACGGCCTTGCCGGTGCGCTCGTGTTTAAAAAAGAGCACGAAATGACGCCGCCGGCGCTGATCGACGAATTAAAAGGCGCGGAACGCTTGATTTTTAAGAACCTTTATGCCGGAAGCGTCGCAAAGAAGATGTACCGGCTTTATGAATACGAAAAATAAAAGGAGGACACCTTATGCGCTATAACGAACTTTTAAAACTGCGCGGCTTTTATGAAAACGAGCTGAAATCGAACATTCTCTCGTTCTGGATGCCGCGCTGTCTCGACACCGAGTACGGCGGATACTTAAACTGCTTCGATAACGAAGGCCGCACGCTCATGAGCCACGACAAATACACCTGGAGCCAGGGCAGATTCGTGTGGATGTTTGCGCGCCTTGCAACGATCGATGCGCCGCTTTTCAGCAAAGCCGAGCGCGAGCGCTTTCTTACTTACGCAAAAAGCGGCCGCGATTTTCTGATGGCACACTGCCTGATGGACACACCGGATGTGCGCTGTACGTTTTTGATGGAGCGCGACGGCACACCGAAATTCGTTCCGGGCTGTGACACGCTCGATATGAGCATCTATGCCGACTGCTTCGTTGTGATCGGTATGAACGCATACGCCGATGCCGCACAGGACAAGGAAGCGTATGCCTTCGCCAAAAAGGTCTACCGTTCGATCGTTGAGCGTATCTCCTCCGGCAGATTCAACACCCTGCCGTATCCGCTTTCGCCGCAGTTTCGCGCACACGGCATTCCGATGATTCTGACAAACGTAACCGCAGAGCTTTTGGAATGCGCAAAGAAATTCGATCCGGATTTCGTTCCGGCGCTCACCGCATTGCTCGAGGAGTATTCCTCCGATGTGCTTGAGCATTTCGCCGACGAAAACGGCACGATCCACGAGGTTATTTCCGCGGAAAACGAGTTTATCGACGGTCTTCTCGGTCAGCACGCAAACCCGGGCCACACGATCGAGGATATGTGGTTCCAGCTTGATGCGGCAAAGCTTCTGAATAAACCCGAGCGCATGAGCCGCATCCTGCAGATTGCGCTGCGCGCGTTTGTCATCGGCTGGGACGAGGAGTATAAAGGCCTTCTGCACTATGTTTCCACCGACGGCGAGAATGTGAATACGCTCGAGCGCCTGACCGATGAGGTCACCGAAAACCAGGTTGCAGGCGGCTGGGGTGATAAGCTCTGGTGGATCCATTCCGAGGCGCTGTATACGTCGCTTCGCTGCTATCTGGAATCGGGCGATGAGGCGTTTTATCACTGGCACGAAAAGGTGTTCAAATTCACCTTCAAGACCTTCCCGAACCGCGATCCGGAGATCCGCGAGTGGAAGCAGATCTGTATGCGTGACGGCTCTCCGCAGGAGAAGGTCGTTGCGCTCCCGGTCAAAGACCCGTTCCATATCTCCCGCAATCTGATTCTGATCATCGAGCTGCTCGACAGACAGCTTAGAAAATAACGAGGTGCACCATGAAAAAAGACAAACTGAACGTAAACGTTTATGAAACCCGCAAAGCAATGGGCGAAGCGGCCGCTGCCGATATCGCCGCTGCAATCAAAGCCGCACTCGCTGAAAAAGACGAGATCAACATGATCTTTGCCGCAGCACCGTCGCAGAACGAAGTGCTTGATGCGCTCGTAAACGGCGATACCGAGTGGAACCGCGTCAATGCGTATCACATGGACGAGTATATCGGCCTTGACCGCACCGCACCGCAGAGCTTCGGCAACTTCCTGATGGATCACATCTTCGGCCGCGCTCCGTTTAAAACCGTCAACCTCATCAACTGCGGCACGACCGATCCGGCGGGCGAATGCGCACGCTATGAACAGCTTTTGAAAGAGCACCCGGTTGATATCATCGTCTGCGGCATCGGCGAAAACGGCCACGTTGCATTCAACGATCCGTGGGTTGCAAACTTCAAAGACGAAGCGCTCGTTAAAATCGTTGAGCTCGACGAGGTTTGCCGCCAGCAGCAGGTCAACGACGGCTGCTTTGCAACGCTCGACGACGTTCCGAAACAGGCAATGACCCTGACCTGCCCGGTATTCATCAACGCACCGCAGGTATTCTGCATCGTTCCGGGCAAGACGAAGGCATGGGCAATCGAGCGCACCTTAAACGGCGCGATCAACGAGGAGTGCCCGGCAACGCTCCTGCGCGAGCACGACAATGCCGCACTCTATATCGATAAGGACAGTGCAGGTCTGTTATGATGAAACGAATCAAGAGCGATAAAATCGTCACGAAAAACGGTCTGTTTGACGGCTACGTCTATTTTGAAGACGGAAAAATTGCCGCAGTAACGGCCGATACGCTTCCTTTTGAAGAAGAATACGATATGACCGGCAAATACGTTGCACCGGGCTTTATCGACCTGCATACCCACGGCGGAGCAGGTCACGAATTCTTCAACACCGCCGCCGATATGGTTGCGGCTTGCAACTTCCATCTCTCGCACGGCACAACCTCGATCTGCCCGACGATTTCGGCGGCTCCGTTTGCCGTGATGCAGAAAAGTGTTGAGCAGGCGAAGATCGCAAAAGCCGATCCGGCGCTCAAACCGAACTTCATCGGTCTGCATATGGAGGGTCCGTACCTCTCTGCGGCACAGTGCGGCGCGCAGTGTCCGGATTTCATCACGCCGCCGAAAGCGGAGGAGTATGAATCCCTGATCGAAGCATCCGGCGACCTCATCGCGCGCTGGAGCTATGCACCGGAAAACGACCCGGAGGGCAAATTCTGCCGCTATCTCACCGAGCATAACATTCTTGCATCCGCCGGACATACCGACGCGATCTATCCGGATATGAAAACCGCCGAGGAAAACGGCTGCGGTCTCATTACGCATCTGTATTCCTGCACCTCGACCATCACGCGCGACCACGGTTTCCGCCGCCTTGGCGTGATCGAGTCGGCGTATCTCTCGGACGAGATGTACGTTGAGATCATTGCGGACGGCCGCCATCTTCCGCCGGAGCTGATCCGCCTGATCCTGAAGATCAAAGGTCTTGACCGCGTGATCGCCTGCACCGACAGCCTTGCCATTGCCGGAACGGGTGTTAAAGAGGGTATTACCCTGAAC
>JBGUUS010000076.1:0-6611 GCA_045133675.1 Oscillospiraceae bacterium
CGGAATCCGCCGGCAAAATTATACGCCTCAAATCCGTTTCCTTCCAGAATGCGGCTTGCGATATAACTGCGCAGACCGCTCTGGCAGATCACATATACCGGCTTGCCGCGTTCCAGTTCGCCGAGCCGCTCGCGCAGCTCATCAACCGGAATATTCACAAAACCGGCGATATGTCCGCGGCTGTACTCCGCAGGTGTGCGTGTATCGAGCCGGATCACACTGCCGTCTTTCGGCAGATTTTCAAGATCGGCAAGATGCCACTGCTTCAGAACGCCGTTTGCGATATTGTCGATGATAAATCCGGCCATATTTACCGGATCCTTTGCCGAAGAATACGGCGGTGCATACGCAAGCTCAAGGTCTTTGAGCTCGGTCGCTTTCATTCCGGCACGAATTGCAGTTGCAAGCACATCGATGCGCTTATCCACACCGTCATAGCCAACAATCTGTGCACCGAGCAGACGATAGGTGTCTTTCTCGAATACGATCTTCATCGTCATCACCTTGCCGCCCGGATAATAGCCGGCATGGCTCATCGGCGAGAGAATTACCGTATCCGCATCAAGACCGGCGCGTTTTGCGGCCGTTTCGCTCAGACCCGTTACCGCCGCAGTCAGATCAAACACCTTGATCACGGAACTGCCAAGAGAGCCGGTATAACGGCTGTCTTTTCCGCAGATATTATCCGCCGCGATTCTTCCCTGTTTATTTGCAGGGCCCGCAAGTGAGATGAGCGCATCTTCGCCGGTTACAAAATGCGAAACCTGTACGGCATCGCCCACTGCATAAATATCCGCAGCAGACGTTTCCATCCGGTCGTTTACGAGGATGCTTTCTTTCAGACCAAGTTTCAGTCCTGCTGCTTTCGCCAGTGCAGTTTCCGGAGAAACACCGAGCGCCATAACCGCAAAATCCGTACCGATCGGCGCTTTACCCGAAACAAGGACGCGCAGACCGTCTTTTGTTTTTTCGAAACCTTCCACAGCGGTGCCAAGCAGGAGATTTACGCCATGGCGCCGCATTTCGGCGTGAATAAACGATGCCATATCCGCATCAAACGGGGTCATCAGTTGGTTTTGCAGCTGTACGACCGTGACCTCCAGACCGCGTTCGCGCAGATTTTCGGCAAGTTCGAGACCGATAAATCCACCGCCGGCCAAAACGACACGGCGCGGCTGTTTTTGATCAATATATTCTTTGATACAAAGCGTGTCTTCCACCGTGCGAAGCGTAAAGATACCGTCAAGATCAATGCCAGAAAAGCGCGGGGAAATCGGTTTTGCACCCGGCGAAAGCAGAAGCTTGTCATAAGCCTCCTCCCACTCTTCGCCCGTTTCGAGATTTTTCACCGAAACGGTCTTTCTTTCAGGATGAAGCGCGGTCACTTCATGATGTACTTTCATTTCGATGTTAAAACGCTGTTTAAAGCTTTCGGGTGTCTGCAGAGTCAGATCCTCCGCATCTTCGATCACACCGCCGATATAGTACGGCAAACCGCAGTTTGCATAGGAGATATAGCCCGAACGCTCAAACACGGTGATCTGCGCGTGTTCATCAAGACGCCGGATCCTTGCCGCCGCAGTGGCACCGCCGGCAACACCGCCCACGATCAGAACTTTCATTTCGTATCCACCTCTTTATCCGTGTAGTATACTTTTATTTTCCTCCCAAAATCCGATTCTGTCAAGCACTTTGCTCACAGCATCGCGAGAATTGCGTTTTTGCTGCGCAGGCCGACCGCACGGCTTACGATCTCGCCGTTTTTCATAACCACCAGCGTTGGAATGCTCATAACACCAAACTGTGCTGCGAGTTCATTTTCATCGTCAACGTTGACCTTGGCGACTTTTACTTCCGGGTGGTTTTGCGCGATATCCTCCACGATTGGCGAGAGCATACGGCACGGACCGCACCACGGCGCCCAGAAATCGAGCAGGACCGGTTTATCGGATGAGAGAACCTCTTCTTTGAAATTGTTTCGATTGATGTATACAGCAGACATGATATTGTCCTCCTTGTTTTTTATTATGGCCTTATTATAACAGGAAGCGCATCATCCTTCCGTGATATTGTCACATAAAAAAACGGAACCTTGCGGTTCCGTTTTTTTGCATCTTATTTTACGAACTCTCGCAGTTTGTCGTTTACTGCTTTTCGGAAAACGAGCATATCGTTTGCGCTTCTTGCGCAGTTTTCAAACGTAATCTCGCCCGTTACCGCTTCGATCAGCCTGAGCGTTTCTTCTCTGCCGATGAAGCTTTCGAGCAGTTCAAGAGCGCGCAGATCCTGCAGTGCCTCACCGAATGCGATAATGCGCATCGAAGGAATCGGGCCGTCCGAACCCGGATAAACCGTGAACGGGTCACCGCCCGGGAATCCGCCGCCTGCATCCGTCTCTTTGAACGGATCGAGCGGACGAACCGAAAGCTGTGCGTTGTAGAAATTCAGCGCCCAATGGTAAAAACAGCTGACATTATACTTATAAAGCTGATAGCCGAAGCAGCGGTTTCGATAAAGCGGCATGGAAATAAAGCGGTTCGAAACTTTATAGTCCTGTGCACAGCAGTAATAGACGGAAAGGTCTTCTACTTTACCGGCAAAGTCATTCATAACATTCGTCGGGATCAGCGGTGTCGACGCACCCGAATCGGCAAAATGATCGTAATTCGAGAACGCATCGAGGATATTAAAGCCTTTTAAGATCGGACGCATGAACGCGGTGAGTTTTGCGTAACGCGCAATCGTCTCATCGTCAAACGGCTCGTCGGATACCGAGAAGATCGTATCCCGATCGATGCCGAGCACTTTGAGTTCCTCCGTAAGTGCCGGAAGCAGCTGGCTCAAGAAGTTCAGATACCGTTCGTCGGTGGATTTCACATCCCAGCCAAAGATACGTTTCTTCTCACCGTTTTCGGTTGCAATAACCTGTGCGGCACATTCCGCACCCCACTGTGTAAAGAAATGCGTCATGGCGAAACGGCGGAAGCCGTGTTTCAGACACATCTTGACGAAGCGGTGCAGTTTTTCGAAATCAAAGCGGTATGTTTCACCCTCTTTTTCGATGTCGACAAGCTGTACCGTGCGGCGGTATCCGCCGATCCACGTATCAACCGGCGATGTGATTGCCGGAATCATCAGCATATCGGAGCCGTATTTCGCACTGATCTGTACGAATTTTTCAAAGAGAGACCACCACTCTTCCGAGAAGACTTCGACATCGTAATAGTTTGCGACAGAATCTCCGTGAATATTCAAGCTGTAGATGAGCTTCTGCGGCGGGAGTTCAAGTGCGAGGATTTCAAGTTTCAGCTCACACGTTTCACTCTCCGTTTCGTTATAAATCGTGATGCGGACAGTATGTTCGCCTGCCGGAACCTGCTCATCCGTTTCGATCCACAGTCCCTGATAGTAAAATTCCGCGCGGATATAGTCATCGGTAAACGGATAAAGTACGTCCGGGTAAATACCGCCTTCGGTGCTGATATAGTTGTCGTCCTGCATTGCTTCAAGCGTATGGATCGCACGGACGACCGGTACACAGCCGATTTTGTACAGAGAAATGTGCTCTTTGATATCGCTTTCCAGTTTAAACTTATAGTCGCCGGAATTGTCCATTACATACGCGATCTGATACGAAGCGCGCTCGCCTTTTAAAACCGTCAGTTCGCTGATCGGTGTGAAATTCTGCTTGAATTTCGGCAGAATGTTCTCGAGCGAAGAGATCTGTGCCAGTTTAATCATACTGCATTCTCCTTTTCTTTCAATACGCCGAGAGTTTCATGGAATATCGCTCCTGACAAGGCTTTATTCTTTACAGCTTTTGCGAATCCGGATCTTCCTTCCATATCGAAGATTTCATCGCGATCCGCATTCCAACGGAAGACATATTTGAAAATCGCATCGGAAACATCCTCCGAAACGATCTCGAACATCTGCTGGAAAGCCAGGATATTGCTCGTCTGCGGCAGCAGTTCGGTGATCGTGCTGTCTAAAAGCCAGGTGTGGGTTGTAAAACAGCGATATTTCCATTCCGGGAAAAATTCCGCGAAGAAGACTTTCGCCTGTTCAATCGAAGCACAGCACGCCGCAGGATCAAGCGGCTCTCCTTCCGGAATATGAATCTCGATCACCGGTTCGCCTTCTTTCACCCCGCGCGAAGGTATGTCGTGCTCCGCATATCCCATGCAGAACTGCAGACGTCCAATCTTATAGAGCTTCATGCGCATATGGTTTTTAAGCCAGCCGGTCTCGCCGAGCCAGAGTTCGTTCTTCAGCTTGCTCCATGTTTTCGTCCAGACGACGATATCGCGCAGCGTGTCGAGCAGGATCTTCTCCGGGATTCCTTTTTCGCAGTACCGTTTTGCAACATCTTCACAGAGATACAAGAACGTCAGGAGACTGCGTTTTCCGTCCGTGATGCCGTTTCGGATATCCTCAAGCGCAGCCGCATCGGAAATGCAGAGCGTTTCGAGTGCGCGGTAAAACTCTGCATCGAAGCGTTTAGGAAAACCGAGTGTTTTATACCACTTTTCGATAATTGCCGGAACATCCGGATTTTGCGCTTTCCATTCCTGTGCCGCATCGCACACCGGACTGATATGCGCAATTTTCGGTTCGGTTTTTCCGAAAAAGCGAAGCAGATTATCGTGATACAGGCGGCTGATATTCTCTTTACTGACACCGAGTTCCATGAGGACCTCGCGGTCACAGTCACACCACGATTTTGCCCATTCTGCGTTATAGTGGCTCGCCGTTGCATCCGTGCCGAACATAATGTTGTTGCCAACGTCGTAACCGATCGTATAGAGTTTTCTTAAAAGCTCCTCACGGTAAATCTTCGGGGTGCCGGGTGTGATATCAAAGAACATCTCAGCAGTGTTGCGTGTTGTCAGTGAATTCAAAAACTTGCCGTACAGCGCAATGCACTCGTCAATCCACGGCCACGAGCAGTGTCCCATCGAAAAGCGCAGACCCTCAATTTCCATCAGCGGTTCCCAGTTAAGCGGACGATTATACTTCGAAGAAACGGTTCCGCTCCAAAGAATGCCCGAATGGAAAAACACCGGTTTATTCAGCTTTGCGATTTCGCGCAGGACCTCAAGACAGCGCGCTTCGTAAACATAGTAATCGCAGCAGATCATCTTAAAGCCTGCAATGCCGCGCTCAACAGCAAGACGGATGTTCTCAATCAAATTTTCTTCATACGGATGAATCCAGATAACCGGGAAAATGCGGTCTTCGTATCCGTTCGCCCATGCAAGAACTTCTTCCATACGCTCTTCGAACGTTCTGCCGCGCTCCTTGCTATACTGCTTCGGCGGACAGGAAAAGATGCATCCGCCCCAGATTCCGGCTTTCGCCATTTCAGAAAGAATCGCTTCCGGATCCGGTTTTGCACCATCCGCATGGATATGCATATCAAATTTCTGCACCGTATCGCCTCCGTTCTTTTATACGGTTTTGTTAAGAAAATTATCTCACAGAACGGTAAAGAACGCAAGAATTACTTATCCGAAGTTTGGCTTTTCCAATAGAAAAAAAGAGTGGAATCCGGTTGGATTCCACTCTTTTTTTCGTTTAACATACTTTACGGAGTTTATTTGTCTGCATAAGCCATTTCCATCAGGCGGGTAAGTTTTTTCGCCTCAGCCATACCGCAGCCCGGCAGAATTTCATTTCTGCAAAACTGATCGAGCGGAGACGGCAGTTCAACTGCCATCGGAATTTCTTTAAGCTCCGGTTCTTCATGCGTCCATTTTTTGACGACACCGTCGGTATAAATCACACGGCCGTTTTCGCCGGCAACTTCGAGCGTAATCGGATAGCCCGCCGTATTGAATCCGGTTTCATTCAGACCGATACAGCCGTTTGCATACTGCAAAACGGTGACCGCGTTATCTTCAACGCTGTCTTTGTTTTTCGCGAGTGCGTCCGGATTGCTGCACGCAACTGTAAAGACCGATTTTGCCGCAACCGGCATACCGCAGATCCATTCGGAAAGGTACATACCGTGTGCACCGAGGTCAATCATCGCACCGCCGCCGCATTCTTTCGCGTCGTAAAAATGCAGCGGAAGCCAGTTGCGCGTGCTGCCGTCGTGTGCATTGCGGCAGCGGAAATAGTTGATCTTGCCGAGCTCGCCGCTGTCGACAACCTGTTTGACCGTCTGCGCGCCGGCAGAATATTTATGCGGGTACGAGATAACGAAGCGAACGCCGTTTTTCTCGACCGCTTCTTCGATTGCATCGCATTCCGCGCTCGAGAGCGCAAGCACTTTCTCGGTGAAGATATCCATCTTCGCATTTGCAAGCGCGATCATCGTCTCGGCGTGTACATTCGATGCTACGCAGACGATTGCGGCATCCGCGCCCGAATGGAGCGCTTCATCAAGCGTTGCGAATTCCTTTAAGTTATGCGCTTCACAGAATTCCTTGCGCCACTGCTCGTTTTCTTCGTACACACCGACGATTTCGCCGTATTTTGCGGCAGTTTCATAATAGCCCGGCGCGTGAACGTGCCAAAGGCCGCAAATCAGATATTTCATTCAAAATACACCGGCTTTCCGGTTTTGCTGGAGACATAAATTGCCTCAAGAATCTGCGAAACGACAA
>JBGUUS010000077.1:0-2626 GCA_045133675.1 Oscillospiraceae bacterium
CTGCATCATCATGTTTGCAAAGAGCGGCCGTAAAAAGGAAATCGGCGCGATCATGATGGGCTTCTCCGTTTTGATGGTCGGTATGTCTATGATGTCCGATTCCGTTTCCGGTCTTGCAAAGGACGAAGGTTTCCGTTCGATTCTCGTTATGTTCGAGAATCCGATCCTCGGCGTTCTTGCCGGCCTTGTTCTTACCGCGATCGTACAGTCGTCTTCGGCATCCGTCGGTATTCTGCAGTCGCTCACGGTTACCGGTGCGATTACATACGGTGCGGCTATTCCGATCGTTATGGGTCAGAATATCGGTACCTGCGTTACCGCTATGCTCTCCTCGCTGAGCGCAAACCACAACGGTAAACGCGCCGCTATGGTTCATCTCTACTTCAACATCATCGCGGTTGTCGTTGTTCTCTCCGGCTTCTATGCGCTGGATGCGTTCCTCGACTTTGCACTGGTCGACTGGAAAATCGATATGTGGGGCGTTGCGGCAGTCCATACGATCTTCAAGATCATTTCCGTTATCATCCTTGGCCCGTTCTATAAACAGCTCGCAAAACTTGCGATCATTTCTGTTCCGGCGAAAAAGGACGTCCCGGACGATTCGAACCTGCTGGACGAGCGTCTGATCGACACCCCGGCACTTGCTATCGCACGTGCATCCGAAGTTGCCGGTATGATGGCTGAACTTTCCACCGAAGCACTGCACAAGGCTTTGGGCCTGCTCGAAAAATTCGATGCCAAAACGGCTGAAGAAGTTCGCACTCTTGAAAACCGTATTGACGGTCTTGAAGATATGCTCGGTTCCTATCTCGTCAAAGTTTCGGCGAAGAGTGAAGGCGAGAGAGAATCGGCACAGACCACGAAACTCCTGCATATTATCGGCGACTACGAGCGTATTTCCGACCACTCTGTCAACATCGTAGAGGTTGCGGAAGAAATGCGCGAGAAGAAGATCGAGTTCTCCGAGAAAGCAAAAGCAGAAGTGGATCAGGCACGCCGTGCACTCACCGACGTACTGAATCTGACAAAAGAAGCTTTCGTTAATAACGATCTTGGCAAAGCGGTTGAAGTTGAGCCGATCGAGCAGGTTATCGACGAAATCGTTGCCCGCATGAAACGTCATCACATTCTGCGCCTGCAGAAAGGCGAATGCACCATCGAGCTGGGCTTCGTGCTGAACGATCTTCTCGTTTGCTTCGAGCGTGTATCGGATCACTGCTCCAATATCGCAAGCTGCCTTGTTGAGGTTTCTGAGTTCGGTGCAATGGATATGCACAAATATCTCGATTCTGTTCGTCACGACAGCCGTGAGTTCGAGCAGATGTACAAAGAGAGCCGCTTCAAGTACATGAACAAATAAGCGAACATTTAAAAATCGCGTTCCGCCAAAAACGGAACGCGATTTTTGTTTTATATGATAATGCCGGAAATGTGATCGATTTCGTGCTGGATGATCTGTGCGGTGAGACCGGTGAAGGTTTTGATATGCGGTTTGAACTGCCGGTCAACCCACTGTACTTTAATACTGCGGAACCGCTTTGTCGGGCGGACACCGGTGAGCGAGAGGCAGCCTTCTTCCGTGTCAAACGGCTGTGCGGTTTTTAAAAGCTTGGGGTTAAACATTTCGCAGCAGGCTGCACCGTCGAAGAAAACGATGATGCTTTTGGAAACACCGATCATATTGGCCGCCATACCAAGGCAGCGTTCGCGGTTTGCAAGCAGTGTATCACGCAGGTCGTCGGCAACGGAGATATCTTCGGGTGTTGCCGGTTTGGACGGAATGCGCAGGAAGAGAGTATCTTTTACGATCGGTTTTTCCATGGATGAATCCTCGCTTATCGTTAAACTTGTTACAAAAGCATACCACGCGGAAAAGAAAAATGCAACCGGAAGAAAGACAGAGATTGCGCAAAGAGCGCCGATGTGATAAGATGAAAGCATAAAACCAACGGAAAGGGGTTCCTTTATGGACTTTTTGTATTTTTTAGAAGGCCTGCGTAACCCGGTGCTGGACGGATTTTTTGCATCGATTACGGCACTTGGCGAAGAGACAGCGCTTCTTGCGGCTGCGATCATCATTTTTTGGTGTTTTAGCAAGAAAAACGGCTTTTATCTGATGACGGTCGGCTTTTTCGGAACACTGCTGAATCAGTGTCTGAAACTCGTCTGCCGTGTTCCGCGCCCGTGGGTAAAAGACCCGAATTTTACAATCGTGGAAGCGGCGCGTGAAGAAGCTACCGGTTATTCGTTCCCGAGCGGACACACCGCAAGCGTTATGGCAACGCTCGGCTGCCCGGCGAAAACGACGAAAAAGCTCTGGCTGAAAATCGTTTGCATCGTACTGATTGCGCTGACCGCGCTTTCGCGTATGTGGCTTGGTGTGCATACCCCGGAGGATGTTTTGGTATCGCTCCTGATCGGTGTTATCCTGCTGTTCGTTCTGCATCCGATCTTTGACAAAAGTGACCGCGACCCGAAAGCCATGTTCATCACGCTCGGTATTCTTGCTGTTGCTTCGCTTGCGTTTTTGCTGTTTGTCGAATTCAACGCATGGCCGGCGGATATCGATCCGCACAACCTCGAATCCGGCGTGAAAAACGGATATCTGCTGTTTGGCTGCAGCACC
>JBGUUS010000078.1:0-14231 GCA_045133675.1 Oscillospiraceae bacterium
TGGACATAACGAAACCCCCTGTCGTAGTTTCTAATTCTACAACAGGGGGCTCTTTTATTCAATGTCCGTTTTCCGGGGTATAGTCCATACTGACTTGCTCTTTTTTATTTATTCTTCGTTTTCTTCCGCTGCTTCGGTTTCAACCGCTTCTGCTGCTTCATTTTCCGCTTCTTCCGCTTCCAATGCGGCAGTATCCACGAGATCTTCCTCAGCCGGTTTTTCAACCGCTGCGGTCTCTGCACCTTCCTCGTGTTCTGCACGGGCGAAGGTTACAACCTTGCTGCCTTCGGCAAGACGCATAACACGTACACCGCCGGCATAACGGGACATAATATTGACATCGCTTACACGGATACGGATGATGATACCGTCATCTGCGATCATAATCAGATCTTCGTCTTCTTCAACGACCTGAACACCGGCAACCTTGCCGCGTTTATCGATCTGTTTATAGTTGATCTTGCCGTAACCGCCGCGGGTCTGCAGACGGTAATCGCTGATTTCGCTTCTGCGGCCCTGTCCAAGCTCTGTGATCGTCATAACTGTTGCACCTTCATGCAGGCGAGCCATACTGACAACCTCGTCATCACCGCGAAGCTTGATGCCGTGTACGCCGCGTGCCGTTCTCGACATCGGACGAACCTGGTTTTCATCAAAGCGGATCGACATACCGTTTCTCGTTGCAAGCAGGAGATCACTTTCGCCGTCCGTAAGAAGAACGGAAGCGAGCTCATCATCCTCATTCAGCGAGATCGCAATCAAGCCGTTTTTGCGGACGTTTTTATATGCATCCAGTGCTGTACGTTTCACGATACCGCTCTTTGTTGCCATAACGAGATAATGCTGGTCGTCAAACTCTTTCACGCGGATCATGTACGTTACTTTCTCTTCGCCTTCAAGCGGCAGAAGGTTGACGATATTCACACCGCGCGACGCTCTTCCGCCTTCCGGAATCTCGTAGCACTTGAGTTTATACATACGTCCTTTGTTCGTGATAAACAGAACGTTATCATGCGACGAGCAGATAAAGAGTTCTTCAACAAAGTCCTCTTCACGCTGTTTCATGCCGGAAATACCGCGTCCGCCGCGTTTCTGCAGTTTATACGTATCAACCGGCTGGCGTTTGATATAACCGAAGTGCGTACGCGTTACGACGCATTCTTCCTGCGGAATAAGATCTTCGATATCAACCTCACCGCTGATCTGCTGGATCTCGGTGCGGCGGTCGTCGCCGTATTTGCTGCGGAGAACGCCGATCTCTTCTTTGAGAATATTGAGAACGAGGCGCTCGTCGCCGAGGATTGCAAGAAGTTCCTGAATACGGATGCGGAGTGCACCGAGTTCGTCTTCGATCTTCTGTCTTTCCAGACCAGAGAGACGACCGAGCTGCATCTGTACAATTGCAGTTGCCTGAATATCCGAAAGGCCGAAACGGTCCATCAAATTCGCTTTAGCGGTCGGCTGGTCTTTCGAAGCACGGATGATGGCAATAACCTCATCGATGAAATCCAGAGCCGTTTTGAGGCCTTCCAGGATGTGTTCGCGCTCTTTTGCTTTCTTCAGATCAAATTCGCAGCGACGGCGGATAACCTGGGACTGGAACTTGATATAGTATTCAAGACATTCCTTCAGCGTCAGAACTTTCGGCTGACCGTCAACAAGCGCGAGCATAATAACACCGACAGTGTCCTGCATCTGTGTGAAGCTGTAAAGCTGATTCAGTACAACCTGCGGATTTGCATCGCGTTTGAGTTCGATAACGAAGTGCATACCGTTGCGGTCGGATTCATCGCGCAGGTCGGAAATACCTTCGATTCGCTTGTTTTTAACGTGGTCGGCAATCGTCTCGATCAGACGAGCTTTGTTGACCATGTAAGGAAGCTCCGTTACAACGATGCGGAAACGGTTATTCTTCATTTCCTGAATTTCCGCACGGGCACGCAGCGTGATTTTTCCGCGGCCGGTCGCATATGCGGCACGGATACCGGAATAACCCATGATGATACCGGCAGTCGGGAAGTCCGGACCTTTGATTACTTCCATCAGGTCCAGCATATCCGCATCCGGGTTATCGATTAAAAGGTTAATGCCGTCAATAACCTCGCGGAGGTTATGCGGCGGAATATTCGTTGCCATACCGACAGCGATACCGGTCGAACCGTTAACCAACATATTCGGGAAACGGGACGGCAGAACAGACGGCTCTTTTAAGCGGTCATCGTAGTTCGGTACGAAGTCGACGGTTTCTTTTTCGATATCGGTCAGCATATCGAGCGACATTTTGCTCATTCTTGCTTCCGTATAACGGTATGCTGCCGGCGGGTCACCGTCAACGGAACCGAAGTTACCGTGACCGTCTACCAGCGGATAGCGCAGGGAGAAGTCCTGTGCAAGACGAACGAGCGCATCATATACGGATGCGTCACCGTGCGGATGATATCTACCGAGAACAGAACCGACGGTATCCGCACATTTACGGTAAGCTTTATCCGGCGAAAGACCGTTTTCATACATCGTATAAAGAATACGGCGGTGTACCGGTTTTAATCCGTCGCGGACATCCGGCAAAGCACGCGATACGATAACGGACATCGAATAATCGATAAACGATTTTCGCATTTCCTTCTCTATATCGCGAACAATCAGTCTGCCTTCTTCTTTGATTTCCAAAGTGTTCACCTCAAATTTCTAATAACAAAGGAAAAGCGTTTCTCTTATTTTGCTTTCTTAAAGCGGAGCAGATATTTATCGCCCATTGCAGCGGTCAGCTTTGCTTTTACCGCTTCTTTATCTTCCACATAATGTTTCGGAAGAACGAAGAGACGCTCTTTACCGGCAAAGAACAGGAAGGATTCTTCCGTCTCTGCAATCTTATTGATCTCTTTGCCGAATTTCATGATGCAGCAGCTTTCTGCTTCATCGATACGAATACCCGAATCAAAGATTGTAACAGAAAAATCCATCGGATTTGCATCAATTGCTTTTGCAACCTGTTTGCGGTGATTCCACGGCATATACCAGATAAAAGCGATCGTTGCAACACACATGATCGAAAGGAAGATCGTTACACCGTTCGGTTCCTGCTGAAATGCATTGAACGAATAAACACCGAATACAGCAGCAAGGATCAGCGTGAAGATCAGATTCTTTTTAAACATCGTTTCGCGCTGGAAAACAACGAGAGCATTTTTTACTTCTTCGCCATTGAAGGAATAATTGATTTTAATGCCTTCTTCGCCTTCAAAAACATCCTCTGTCTCTTCCGGAGTAGCCGGTTCAATATCGTAAGCCTCGTTGGTTACACCCGCTGCAACAGCCGTCTGATTGCGCGGTTTTGCACCTTCCAGCGGCTCGTTGTTTTCTTCAGCAGCTGCTTCCTGCTCAGCAACAGCTTCTTCAGCTTCGATGTTCTTTTTCTTTAATTTTTCAAACATACTGTCCGCTCTCCTTAGATATCCAGATTGCTTGCATAACGTGCGTTCTTCTCGATGAATTCGCGGCGCGGCTGAACTTTATCACCCATCAGGATCGTAAAGATCTCATCGGCGCGCTGTGCATCTTCCATGCTGATCTGAATCATAACACGGTTTTCCGGATTCAGTGTGGTTTCCCAAAGCTGTTCCGGATCCATCTCACCGAGACCTTTATAACGCTGTACTTCAACCTTGTTGTGCGCCTCACCGCCGAGTTCTGCGATGTATTTGTCGCGTTCAAGGTCATCGTATGCGTAACGTACGTGTTTTCCTCTCCAGAGTTTATAAAGCGGCGGCTGTGCGATGAAGATATGACCTGCATCGACAAGCGGGCGCATAAAACGGAAGAAGAAGGTGAGAAGCAGCGTACGGATATGCGAACCGTCGACGTCGGCATCGGCCATAATAACGACTTTGCCGTAACGCAGTTTCGACAGATCGAAATCTTCACCGATACCGGTGCCGAGTGCGGTTACAACCGGCATCAGTTTTTCGTTGCCGTATACTTTATCGAGACGTGCTTTCTCTACGTTGAGCATTTTACCCCAAAGTGGGAGAATTGCCTGATAGCGGCGGTCACGGCCGTTTTTCGCGGAACCGCCTGCCGAGTCACCCTCGACGATGTAGAGTTCGGTCAAAGACGGATCGCGTTCCTGACAGTCGGCAAGTTTACCCGGAAGGGAAGCGGTTTCGAGTGCGGTTTTTCTTCTGGTAAGATCGCGTGCTCTCTTCGCTGCTTCTCTTGCGCGCTGTGCGGTGAGCGCTTTGTCAAAGATATCGCGGGCAATGCTCGGGTTTTCTTCGAAGTAGGTCATCAGCTGCTCGGTGATCAGTTTTTCTGCGAGCGGACGGGCTTCTACGTTGCCAAGCTTCGTTTTGGTCTGGCCCTCAAACTCACATTCGGTCAGTTTGATCGAAACGATCGCGGTGAGACCTTCGCGGACGTCATCACCGCTTAAATTCTTATCCGCATCTTTTAACAGACCGTACTTTCTTCCGTAATCGTTGAATACACGGGTGAGGGCGTTTTTAAAGCCCATTTCGTGATAACCGCCTTCAATCGTGTGGATATTGTTGGCGAACGAAAGAACGAGTTCGTTATACGAATCGTTATACTGCAGCGCGATTTCAAGAATCGCGTCGTTTTCTTTTTTGGTGAGGTAAATAACCTCCGGATGCAGAACTTCAAGCTGTCTGCGCTCATGTAAAAACGTTACAAAGCTCGAAATACCGCCTTCATAGCAAAGATCTTCCACGATCGGATTTTCCGCATCGCGCAGGTCTTTCATAATAATGCGGATACCCGCATTCAGAAATGCCTGTTCACGCAGACGGGTGAGAAGGGTCTCGTATTCATACTGCGTCGTTTCGAAAATCGAACGGTCCGCGCGGAATTTAACTTCCGTACCGGTGCGGTCGGTATCACCGATCACTTCCATCTGTTTATCGTATTTACCGCCGTTTTCAAAGCGCTGGAAATGGATATGCTTGCCGTCATATGCGGTCAGCTCCAGCCATTCACTCAGTGCGTTTACAACGGATGCACCTACACCGTGCAGACCGCGGGAAATCTTATATCCGCCGCCGCCGAACTTACCGCCGGCGTGCAGAATGGTATAAGCGACCGTTGCCGCGGAAATACCTTCCTTTGGATGAATACCCGTTGGAATACCGCGACCGTTATCTACAACTCGTATAACATCATCCGGTAATAATTCAACATCAATCCTGGTACAATAACCTGCTAGAGCCTCGTCGATCGCATTGTCTACGATCTCATAGACCAGATGATGCAGGCCTTTCGGTCCTGTCGAACCGATATACATACCCGGGCGTTTTCTTACCGCCTCAAGGCCTTCAAGAACCTGAATCTCTTCGGCACCATACTGATGCTCTTGTTCTTTGATCGGATTCTGTTCCACTTGATTTAACCTCCGTTTGGAATCTTCCTGCTTTACACAGGAATTTGAACTCTATTACTTATACACCGTTGCTCTCTGCGCGCTTTTTCAGCGTTGCAGCAGAGATCTGTGAGATATACACCATGTTTTTTCCGTCTTCCAAAACGACAACGAACGATTTCGGCATCTCATAGGATACCGTGATTACGCGTCCTTCTTTTGTCGCCTGTGAAAGAAAGTCCTTTGTCGCTTTGGAAAGCGTCGTCTTTTCCAGATCGAAAATACCGACGATATCCCGGTGTTTTACCACGACCTCTTGACCAAGGTGCAGATACATACTGTTACTCCTTTATATCGGTTTTCATAACCGCGCCTTTTTCCATCATAAAGGCTTTTCCCTTTACGAGTCCGGCGAGCTGTGCTGTTTCACAGCAAGTAATGAAAACCTGCATACCGCTCAGATTATTGAGGATATAGTGCTGTCTCGACTGATCCAGTTCGCTCATAACGTCATCCAAAAGCATAACCGGTTCTTCACCGACCGCCAGCTGCAGAATCTGCGATTCCGCAAGCTTTAATGCAATCACACAGCTTCTCTGCTGACCCTGCGAACCAAAAACTCTTGCGGAATTTCCGTCAAGCAGCAGGGTGAGATCATCGCGATGCGGTCCGCTTTCGGTAAAACCCTGATGTACGTCCGTTTCGAACTGCTCCTTGAGTTTTGCTTTGTATTGCTCAACCCATTCGGTCTCATACGTTTTTACGGCGAACGGATCGTCAAACACCGTCGAAGCATAGGAAACCGTCAGTTTTTCGCGATTACCGGAAAGACCCTCATAGATCTTTGCCGCAGCAGCTTTCAGTTTGCTGATGTAATCACAGCGATACATGGTTAAAATCGTACCGATCGATGCAATCTGTTCGTCCCATACCGAAATATTTGCCGCAAGATCGCGGTACTGGTACGAGTTTTTCAAAAGAGCATTGCGCTGTTCGATCAGCTTTTCATACCGTGCAAGATACGCTTTATACTGCGGACGGATCTGTCCGATCGCGATATCGAGAAATTTTCTTCGGTTTGCCGGACCGTCCTTTACGAACGAAAGATGTGCCGGGGAAAATACAACGGAATAAAAGTGACCGGCAAGCTCATTTGCATTTTTCAGCGGAACGTCATTCAGTTTGATTTCCCGCTTGGAACCGATTGAAAGATACAGCTCCTGTTCACGCGATCTGTCCGAAAAAACTGCTTCAATAAAAGCTCTGTCTTTTTCAAACCGCAGCATTTCGCTCACTTTTGCTCCTCTGAACGACGCGTTACCGGTCAAAAGCCAGATTGCTTCGATCAGATTTGTTTTTCCCTGTGCGTTCTCTCCGTATATAACATTGACATTTGCATCCGGTTCAATCGAAAGGGAAGCAATATTGCGAAAATCACGCAGCGTCAGCCGATCAAGCTTCACGCTTCTTCACCTTTTACAATCAGGCGAAGATCATCAAGCTCTACGATGTCGCCGTCGCGCAGCTTTTTGCCGCGCATTGTGCAGACTTCGCCATTTACCAAAACGATACCTTCTGCAACGATTTCTTTTGCAATACCGCCGGTTTCAACCGCACCGCTGAATTTTAAAAACTGATCCAGTTTAATAAACGGGGTGCGGATTGTAATGATATGTTCTTCCATAATGAACTCCTTAGTTCTTCAGTCTGACCGGCAGAACGAGGAAGAGGAAATTGTCGTCCTCGACCGGAACGATTTTCATCGGAGAGATCGGACCGTTCATCTGAATGCAGAGCTTGTCGCATTCACTTGCTTTCAAAGCGTCAGCCATATAACGGTTATTAAAACCGATTACAACTTCCGGACCGTCACATTCGATTGCTACGCTGTCGTTGATTTTACCGAGCGGCGTTTCGCAGAAGAGTTTAACCTCACCTTCCATAAAGGAGCAGCGGATATGGCTCTTTGCACGCTCGTTAATAATAACGGAAGCACGGTTGATACTGTCAAGAAAAGCTTTCGTATCAATTCGAACATTTGTCAGGCTTTCTTTCGGAATTGCATTCTTATAGTTGATGAATTCGCCTTCCAGCAGACGGGAAACCATCGTATAGCCGTTGACGGAGAAGCAGATGTGTTTCTTCGAAACACTCAGTTCGATCTCTTCTTCTTCTTTTTCCGCATTTACTTTCGAAAGAAGTTTTACAATCTCGCTTAGAGTCTTGCCCGGAACAACAAATTTCATCGTGTCCTGATTGTTGATTTTCTCGGTGCGCATTGCAAGGCGGTAGCCGTCAACAGAAACTACATTGAGAACACCGTTTGCAAGATCAAAGAGGGAACCGGTATGAACCGGGTTCTGATCGTTCTGTGCAACTGCAAAAAGGGTCTGGGAGATCATGTTGCGCAGCAGGAAAACCGGGAGAGAAAAGGTTGTTCCGTTATCGATTGCCGGAAGATCCGGAAATTCTGCAGAGTCGATACCGAGAATCGTAAATTCAACGTCTTCGCAGGAGATAACGGTCAGCAGTTTTTCGTCACAGCTGATCGTAACTGTGCCATTCGGCATTTTATTTACGATATTCGAAAGAAGGGAAGCATTCAGGATAACTGCGCCTTCTTCTTCGGTTTTAACATCGAGCGTTTTTGAAATACCGAGTTCAAGATTGTAACTGGTAAGAGTCAGTGCATTGTGTTTGCATTCGATGAGAATACCTTCGAGTGCAACAAGAGTCGATTTGTTGGATACAGCCGGAAGAACGTTGTTGATTGCTTCGCTCAGCTGCGATTTTTCACATGAAAATTTCATAAGAAACCTCCTGATGAAGAAGTTTGATTTTATCCGGAAATTACCGGCTTGTTCGCCGCAAAGTGCCGGAGGCACTTTTTCCGTTTTCCTGTTCGTTTTTATATCGATATATCATATATAGATATAAAATAATGAAATAAAAACAGTAGTCGTAGTAGGGGGCGTTGAATCTGTGGAAAATAGGGACAAAGCCCGATTTGACGGCGTTTGTCGGCTTTTAAAAACAGTGTAAACTGTGTGGACGGAATGTGCAGGTTTCGGGGAGAACAAAGACCTGTGTGGAAAACCCCTGTTTTTCCCCGTTGAAAAATGAGAGAATGTTGAAAACTCCGTTGAAAACGTGGAAAACTTTCCGGAAACTCTGTTGTTTCGTCCGTTTCGCTTTTTTATGTGGAAAACTCAAACGTGGAAAACGCGGTTTTTTTACTTGTTTTTGATGTTTTTGATGATATCTTCGATGATACCCTTCTGATGCGAATTGGTTTCAATCTGTTCCTCAACCTGGCGAAGTGCATAGGAAACGGTGGAGTGATCTCTTCCGCCGAATTCCGCACCGATCAGATCAAGAGACATCTGGGTAACTTCTTTAATGATATAGATTGCAACCTGGCGCGCATAAGAAAGCGGCTGTTTGCGGTTTTTGGATCGGAGATCTTCAACCGTAACGGAATACGTTTTTGCAACTTCTTCAAGGATGCGGTCAACTGTAACCGTAACCGGCTGATTATCGTTGAGAATTTCGCGGATAACCGTCTGCGCAACCGTCATGCTCGGCGGAGAACCGGCAAGCAGTTTGTATGCTTTCATCTTTTTAACCGCGCCTTCCAGCTGACGGATATTCTTTTTCAGGCGGTTTGCGATGAATTCCGCAACATCGGTTGGAATCTCAATGTTGAGAAGATCTGCTTTTCTCTTGATGATCGCAATACGGGTTTCGAAGTTTGGAGGCGAGATATCCGCGAGAAGGCCCTGTTCAAAGCGGCTCTTTAAGCGGTCTTCGAGTGTTTTGATCTCTTTCGGCGGACGGTCGGATGTCAAAACAATCTGTTTTCCGGCGCGGAACAGTTCATTGAATGTATGGAAGAATTCTTCCTGCGTACTCTCTTTACCGGAAATGAACTGAATATCGTCGACGAGAAGAACGTCTGCTTTGCGGTATTTGCTGTGGAAAGCTTCACGGGAGTTGTGCGTAATCGCATTGATCAGGTCATTTGTGAAGGTTTCACTGCTGACGGAGATGATTGTGCGATCCGGGTGATGCTTTTTAATCTCGTTGGAAATAGCGGTAAGAAGATGCGTTTTTCCGAGACCGGACGGGCCGTAAATAAACAGCGGGTTATAAGAACTGCCGGAGTTATCGGTGGAAATCGCTTTGCAGGCTGCATAAGCGAAGGTGTTGGACGGACCGACGATAAAGGTCTCAAATGTGAATTCGTAATTTCCTGCGGTGTCATCGATCGTTTCAACCGGCGTTTTCTCCTGTGCCGGCTCTTCTGCAGCCGGGATTGGTTCAAGCGGTGCGGTGATTTCCGGTTCAAGGTAATTTGCGACCTCTTCTTCGGAAACAAACTGTACGTTGATCGGGAAGCCGAGGATCATTTCAAAGATTTCTTCATAACGGCTTTTATATTTCAGCGTCAGAATATCGCGCTGCCACGGCGTTTTGACCATCAGAATCGCCTGGTCGTTTACCAGACTGACCGGCTCTACGACTTTAACCCAAAGATTATAAGCCGTATCGGAAATATTCTGATTCTTGAATTCCGCTTTTACGAGATTCAGCACTTCATTGAAGGAATCCATGGTTTTACGTCATCTCCTTTTTTGATTGTCCGAAAAAACTTGAAATCCGGCAAAACAACGGGCAATTGTTGAAAAGTTAATTTCTTTTCACATTGCCAAAAGCGCCGGATATCGCGGTTTGTTCGACTTTTAATTTTAAAAATCCACATCTTTTCCACCGTGCCGGAAAACACACGAAAAAAGGTTGTTCCGCCTGTTGAAAAAACAGTGGAAAGGCGGCGGAAACCGTGTGGAAAGAGGTTTTAAAAGGCAATACTTTTCTATTTGATATTATAGCAAAAAACGCGCCGATTTACAAGCGGAAACTCTGTTTTCCACAGCGTATTTTTAATATATATTATAATGGAAAGAAGTGCACTTTTCACAAAAACGGAGGCGAGAGAATGATGTGCTGCCGTGCCGTGCTAAACCGTTAAACAGAGAGGCAAAGCGGCATCTTTTTTGCCCGTTTTGCTTTCTCGTGAAAAGCAGGGAAGAAAAGAATAAAAAAGCGGAGAAAACGTGCGGATTTTTTATCTTCGCAATGTAAAACAAATTACTTGACAAACGCATTTTCCTACTATATAATATTAGCTTGCAGGGTTTTGCCTTGCAGATCGTGCGTTTAAGACAAGTTCTCGCGGCTTTGTCTTAACATAAGACTCCACTTCCGCAGCAAAGGAGGTTTACAAGAATGAAAAGAACATATCAGCCGAAGAAACTTCAGCGTAAAAAAGAGCATGGCTTTATGAAGAGAATGGCTACCAAAAACGGCCGTAAAGTACTCGCTCGTCGTCGCGCTAAAGGCAGAAAAAGACTGACTTACTAATTTTTGTGAAGTAAGTCCGGTGCCTTTTTTAAAGGCACAAACCGGGTATCCCGGCTCCACACAATGGACGTTTGCTGTGGACATGAGTTTTTTATAAAAACTTAAAAATAGCAGACCACTCTTTCAAGTTATTGAAAAGTGGTCTTTATTTTTAAACGAAGAGCGGTGATGGATGTTGAAAATTGTGAAGCTTAAACTGAACAAAGAATTCAAGCACGCCTATTTTCAGGGTCGCTTTAAATCCCATCCGCTGCTTGTAACATACCGTGTAAAAAACCGTGCAAAAATGCCGCGTGTCGGTATTACCACGTCCAAAAAGATCGGCCATGCGGTCGATCGCAACCGCGCACGGCGTGTTATCCTTGCGGCTTATCGCGAGCTTTTGAAAGAAGAGCCGCAGCTGTTTCACGCTTGTGACTATGTTTTCGTTGCCAGACCTCAAACCCCCGAATCCTCCTCCACTGAGGTTAAGCGCATTATGAAAAAACATCTTGTTGCGCTTACAAAGGCATGAAACATCTCTTTATTTTGCTGATACGATTCTATCAGCGCTGTATTTCGCCGTTGTTTCCACCGGCATGCCGTTTTTATCCGACTTGTTCTGCTTATGCAATCCAGGCGATCACACGCTTTGGCGCAATAAAAGGCGGATGGCTTGCTATAAAGCGCATTCTGCGCTGCAATCCGCTTTGCAAAGGCGGCGTTGACCCGGTGCCGGAAACCTACCACTACTTCGAAAAATTCCGCGGCGAACGAAAAAATTGACGAGTTTTCGTCAATGGAGGTAAAACATGAATATTTTAGGCACACCGCTTGGCTGGATCATGTCCTGGATCTATAATTGGATCAACAATTATGGCTGGGCACTGATCATCTTCGTTGTTCTGGTTCGTGCTGCACAGATTCCGCTGGCAATCAAACAGCAGAAGAGCACCGCTCGTACTGCTTTTATCCAGCCGAAATTAAAGCAGATCCAGAAACAGTTTGCCAAGAACAAAGAGCGTATGCAGGAAGAGACGATGAAAGTCTACGAAGAAGCCGGCGCAAGCATGACCGCAGGCTGCCTTCCGATGTTCCTTACGTTCTTCATTCTGTTTGGTATTATCGACGTAATTTATAACCCGCTGATCCACATCCTTCATCTCGATACCACCGCTATCCAGGAAGCTACCACGCTTCTCGGCACGCTTGGCGGCGGCGCTCCGCAGCTGAATATCATTGCTGCTATTCAGGGCGGTGCGGTTTCTCAGGAAGTTCTGGCATTGGTTCCGCAGTTTGAACACATCTTCGGTGATGCGGCATTTGCAGAAATCCAGAACTTCAATATGCAGTTCCTTGGCCTGAACCTCGGCGATATCCCGCAGAACGTTTGGGGCTGGACGGTTCTGATCCCGGCAATTTCTTTTGTTACCCAGATCGCTTCCACGCTTGTAACGATGTATTTCCAGAGCAAACAGGGCATGGAAATGAAGGGCGGCATGAAATGGATGCTGCTCCTGATGCCGCTGCTTTCTATCTGGATCGCGTTCACGCTGCCGGTTGGTGTAGGTATGTACTGGATCATTTCCAACATCCTGATGCTCATTCAGACGGTAATTCTCCACCTGATCTATACACCGGAAAAAGTTATGGCAAAGAGCGGAAAATCCATCGAGAAAAACCGCGAAAAAATGCGCAAACGCCGTGAACAGATGGACGCTCTGAAAGAACAGCAGAAAGCGAAAATTGACGGTTCCGTTCAGAAAAAATCCGCTGAACAGAAACCGAAAATGAGCGCAGAGGAAACTGCACGTCTTCGTGAAGAGAGCAAACGTCGTCTTGCTGAGGCAAGAAAACGTATGGCTGAAAAATACGGCGACGAGTACAAAGAGGACTAACTGGGAAAAAGGGGTAAAAATATGATCAAAGAAGTTACCGTTAAAGCAGCTTCGATCGAGGAAGCTGTTGCACAGGCTGCAGCTCAGCTCGGTGTTTCTGCTGATGTCTGCACCTACGAAGTCATCGAAAAGAAAACAAAGCTGTTCTCCAAAGAACTGAAATCCGCAACTGTCAAAGTTTCCGCAGAGGTAGCAGAAGAAGTTCCGGCTGTTGAAGAAGCGGAAGAGACCGTTGCTGCAGAAGAAGCTCCGGCTGCTGCAGATTCCGATCTCGGCGACAGAAAAATTGCTGTTGCAGTTAATTATCTCACCGATATTCTGAACGCAATGGGCCTTTCCGATGTAACCATCAAAACCACCCGTGATGAAGAAGGCGCTACGCTTTCTTTTGAGGGTGAAGGTGTTGCTGTTCTGATCGGTCACCACGGCGATACGCTGGATTCCCTGCAGTATCTCGTTGCACTTGCATGCAACCGTATTGAAGGCGATTATTTCCGTATCACGCTTGACTGCGGTGATTACCGCGACAGACGCGAAGAGACGCTCAAAGCACTTGCTGCTCGTCTTGCTGCAAAGGTTAAGAAAACCGGCCGCAGCCAGCTTCTCGAGCCGATGAATCCGTATGAGCGCCGCATTATTCACTCCGTTGTTTCCGAGACCCCGGGTGTCTTCTCCAAATCCAAAGGCGAAGAACCGAACCGCCGTGTCGTAATCCTGAGTGAAAACCCGACCCGCCGTTATAACAACAACAACCGCGGTCCGCGCAAAGGCGGCAACGGTGCAAACGGCGGCAACCGCCCGAACAACAACCGTGGCGGCAACCGCAATGGCGGTGCACGCAAACCGTACGTTCACAAACCGGAGCGCACGATGGAAGATATTCTGAAGAACGATTTCCGCGAGAAGGAAAAGAGCGCGGAACTCTATTCGAAGATTGAATTCTAAATAAACCGAAAGAAAGGATCGGACCGTCGGTCCGGTCCTTTTTTGCATGAGCATCCGCGCGGTGCTTATGCAAAAAAGCCGTCTTTCTTGAGGCAAAAGGAGGTTCTTTTTATGTCCAATACCATAGCTGCAATTGCGACGCCGGCGGCTGTCGGCGGTATTTCCGTTATCCGTATCTCAGGTGAGGAAGCGCATCAGATTGCAGATCGCGTTTTCACTGCTTTAAACGGAGAAAAGTTAGCAGGAAGAAAAGGATATACTGCAGCTTTCGGTCACGTTCACGATCACGGTGAAGTGCTCGATCAGGCGGTTGCTTTAGTTTTCAACGAACCGTATAGCTATACCGGGGAAAACGTTGTCGAGCTTTCCTGCCACGGCGGTTTATATCTGACAAAAGAGATCCTCCGCGTTATTATTGAGGCGGGTGCACGCCCGGCACAGGCCGGAGAGTTCACAAAACGCGCCTTTTTGAACGGAAAAATGAGCCTTTCGCAGGCGGAAGCAGTAACTGATCTGATTGCGGCACAGGGCAAAGAAGCTGCCCGCGCTGCACAGACACAGCTTTCCGGTGCGTTGTATGAAGCGATCACCGATGTTAAAAACGCACTGCTTAA
>JBGUUS010000079.1:0-16447 GCA_045133675.1 Oscillospiraceae bacterium
AGACGGCGGCGCTCACTGTGCATCAAAACCCACTCGGAACTGCCTTTGACGAGCAGTTCACCCGTTTTGCTCAGAATCTGATATTCACGCTGGAACGTAGCGCGGGCGGCAGGAAGTGGCCAGGTCTTTACCTTTACAGTCGAGTTAAACGGTACTTCCGCGAGAATCTCCAGTTTGACGCGGACGACCACCCACAAAAGCTGCTTTTCAAGCATAACAGCGCGGCCGATACCGAGTTCTTCTGCATGCAATCCGGCAACACACTGGAACAAATCGAGGATCGCCGCAGGTGTAAGCTTTGTACGGCGGTCAAAATCGGATGTACGCAGATCGTATTCTTTTTCATAAATCATTGCCATAAGCGCATTCTCCTTTCGCTTTATTAACACGACTATTGTACCACGAAACGTCGAAAAAGACAAGAAAAGGACCCGCATATCGCAGGTCCTTTCCCTTCTGTTTTGTTATTTGATGTAGTAAACGTAGTTTTCCTTGCGCGGGCGCGGTGCCGGATGTTCGCAGTCGGCATAGCCCAAAATGCAGTGGCCGATACCTTCATAGTCGCCTTCGATTCCGAGATCTTTGAGGATGGCTTTACCCTCTTCGCTCTCGAATTCTTCTCTTGCACGATGAATCCAGCAGCTACCGATACCTTCGGCATACGCCGCGTTCATCAGGTTGCCCATAACGAGGCTTCCGTCATAGCGCTGCATACCGAATTCCATACTTGCAAGTACAATCAGAACGACCGGTGCACCGTAGAACGGATCTTTCGAACCGTCCTGTCCCATAACAGCGGCGTTCATTTTGGAAAGGCGGTCGCGCATTTCCTTGTTGGTTACCGCGATAATGATCGGCGACTGGCGGTTCATAGCGGTCGGCGCATAAACGCCAGCTTCAATGATGCGTTCGAGCACATCCTGCGGGATCATATCCGGTTTATACTGTCGGATACTTCTTCTGTTAAGCAAATTCTGCATTGCATCCATCTTCATACTCTCCTTTTCTTACAGGACGGTGTAGCCCTGATCTTCAACAGTCTTTTTGAGCACTTCGTCGGCGATATCGGCGTTGAGCGTCAAAACAGCAGTTCCGGTTTCGTGGCTGACTGCTGCTGCATCAACTTCTGCCAATGCTTCCAGGCATTTTTTAACGCGCGCTTCGCAGTGCGGGCACATCATACCTTCAATACGCATGGTTTTTTCCATAATGGGGATCTCCTCCTTTTTGATTGGTTTCGCTTTTCTATCTCGATCCGCTTTGCGGATGTTGAACCAGTTTAAACGCAGGGCGTTCGAAACGACGCAGAAGCTCGAAAGACTCATTGCCGCCGCACCGAACATCGGGTTCATCTGCCAGCCAAGCAAAGAAATAAACACACCTGCCGCCAGCGGAATGCCGATCATATTGTAAAAGAATGCCCAGAAGAGGTTCTGGTGGATATTGCGCAGTGCCGCGCGGCTCAGACGGATCGCCGCCGGAACATCCAGCAAACTGTTTTTCATCAGCACGACATCCGCCGCATCGATTGCGATATCCGTACCTGCTCCGATCGCGATACCGATATCCGCTCGGGTTAGCGCCGGTGCATCGTTGATTCCGTCGCCGACCATTGCAACCTTGCCCTGATACTGAAGTTTGCGGATAACCGCCTCTTTGCCGTTTGGCAGAACGCCTGCGATCACTTCATCCACACCGGCTTCTTTTCCGATTGCGCGCGCCGTTTTTGCGTTATCTCCGGTGAGCATAATGACACGGATACCCATATTCTGCAGTTCACGCACTGCCTGCGGGCTGTCCGGTTTAATCACATCAGCAACAGCAATGACGCCGAGAAGGCGATCGCCTTTGGCGAAAAAGAGCGGTGTTTTTCCGTGTTCGGCATAGGCTTCCGCCGTCGTTTTGACCTTCTCCGGAATTTTTACACGGGTCTCGATAAAAGCAAAGCTGCCGCCCGCAAGTGTCTGTTTTTCAAGTTTAGCCGTCAGGCCGTTGCCCGGAAGCGCTTTGAAATCCGTGACTTCTGCGGCAGTAAGACTGCGCTCCGCCGCATAATGAAGAATTGCTTTTGCCAGCGGGTGTTCGCTTTTCGCCTCAAGCGCAAGTGCCGTTTTGAGGAGTTCTTCCTCCAACACGCCTTCTGCTGCAAGCAGATCGGTTACTTTCGGTTCGCCGCTTGTGACCGTACCGGTTTTGTCAAGCACGACGATCTGTGTGCGGCCGGTTTCTTCCAAAGAGACGGCGGTTTTAAAGAGAATTCCGTTTTTCGCACCTTTGCCGTTGCCAACCATAATGGCAACCGGCGTTGCAAGACCAAGCGCACACGGGCAGCTGATAACCAAAACGGAAATACCGCGTGCGATCGCAAAACCGAAGCTCTCACCCGCGATCAGCCAGCCAATCAGCGTGATCACCGCAATCGTAATAACAACCGGAACGAATACGCCGGAAACTTTGTCGGCAATTTTGGCGATCGGCGCTTTCGTTGCCGCGGCATCGCTGACCATTTTGATGATCTGCGAAAGGGTCGTATCCTCGCCGACATGCGACGCTTCACAGCGCAGATAACCCGACTGATTGACAGTTGCGGCAGAAACAGGGTCACCCGCAGTTTTATCCACCGGGATACTCTCACCGGTGAGCGCTGCTTCGTTTACAGCGCTCTCACCTTCCAGCACGACACCGTCCACCGGAATATTCTCGCCCGGGCGGACGACAAAGATATCACCTTTTTTCACCTGCTCAACCGGAACTTCCACTTCTGTTCCGTTTTTGATTAAAACAGCGGTTTTGGGCGCAAGACGCATCAGGCTTTTGAGTGCGTCGGTCGTTTTTCCTTTTGAGCGCGCCTCAAGCATTTTGCCGACTGTGATGAGTGCCAGTATCATGGCCGCGGATTCAAAATAGAGATCGTGCATATACGCCATAACAGCGGCGTGATCTCCGGCAAGCTGTGCACCGGTCATCGCAAGCAACGCATACGTGCTGTATGCAAATGATGCCGCCGAACCGAGCGCCACGAGCGTATCCATATTCGGCGCGCGGTGCAAAAGGCCTTTAAAGCCGTTTATGAAAAACTTCTGATTGATTACCATAACGATACCGGCAAGCAGCATCTGCAGAATACCAACCGCAACGTGATTTCCGGAAAGAAAAGCCGGCAGCGGCCAGTTCCACATCGTATGGCCCATCGAGATATACATCAGCACGGCGAGAAAACCGAGTGACGCGATCAGACGGCGTTTGAGCGCCGGTGTTTCGCGGTCTTTGAGCGCATCCTCATTTACCGATGCAGCCTTTTCTTTTGCATCAGTTCCTTTTTTGCTGGCACCGTATCCGGCTTCTTCAACTGCGGCAATGATCGCCTCAGGTGAAGCGGTGCCTTCCACGCCCATCGAATTCGTGAGCAGACTGACCGAACACGCGGTGACACCCTCTACCTTTGATACGGCTTTTTCCACGCGCGCACTGCACGCGGCACAGCTCATACCGGTCACATTATATTGTTCCATAAAACAACCTCCTTTATTTCATAAACTTCTGTAAGGTCCGGACGAGCTCGTCGACGGTCTCATCCTTGCCATCGCGCAGATCGTTTGCGACACAGGTTCTTACGTGTTCACTCAAAAGCTCGCGGGAAAACGCATTGAGTGCGGCGTTGATCGCGGCGACCTGCGTTAAAATATCGACGCAGTAGGCATCCTTTTCAATCATACCTTTAATACCGCGGACCTGTCCTTCGATGCGGTTTAATCGGTTTAACAGTTTCTTGTGCTCCTCGGGCGAGCGTTCTTTTTTCTTTTCGCAGCAGCAGTCCATGTGCCGACCTCCGTTGTGAAGTATACTTATTTTGTGTATATTTTGATTATATACCCCCTGCGGGTATTTGTCAAGCGGCAAAATAAAAAAGGACGGAAGTTTTTTCACTTCCGTCCTTTCCGGATTATTTCGGATTTTTGATCACATTTCGCATCGCATTTACAAACAGCCATTCCGGCATTGCGCGGTACCGGTTATATGGATTGCCCGAAACCTGTTTTCCGAACGCATCCCGCGCAAAATCCGTAATATTCGGATATTTGTCCTCGATATCCATATCGGAATACGGATAGACAAATCCGTCCACGATAAAGAACACGTCGGCGGTCATATAGTAATACGTCTCGCCGCCGATTCGTTCGGTTACGTCGCTTCCCGACCGGGACACTTCCGGAAAGAACCAGAAAGTGCTTCCTTTGGGCAGATACGCGCACCAATCTTTGCTGTCGGAAAGACTCAACAGACGGACGGTATCACCTGCGGCAAACTGACTGTCGGCGTGATTCTCCAAAACGGTGCATGTGAGGATTTTCGCCGTATATTCGCCGTCTTCCGTGAATGTGATGCCTTCCAGCGGTTCGTTATAGCGGTACGCTTTTTTCTGCGTATCGGTCACGCGCAATTTCAGCATATGATTCGATTTCGTAAACGACGGATGCTCAAAGCTTTCGATCACATTCTCATACGAAACCGATCCCATATAAAGAGGTTCATACGCCTCGCTTGCTTTCGGCAAAGAAGAAACGCGAAGAAAATGACTCAGGATGAACAGCGCGATAACGGCAATAAGCACGGACAGAAAGTATCTTTTCTTTTGCATATCGCACGTCACTACCGTCTTACTCTTCTACGCAGACAACGCCGTCTTCTTTGACGGTGACGGTCATGCCGTCTTTGACGTAAGAAAGAAACTCGTCGCCGAGGCAGTCGACAACCGGCATCGTGACGTCATCCAGCCATACGTCCGCGAGAATCGCACCGGCAGCCGCCAGAGAGTCAATATGGTTGGCAAACAGCATACAAGCCGGCTGGCGTTTCATTGCGCAGGCACAGTACAGAACGAGACCGCCGGTGGTGGAGCCGATCGTCTGCGGCAGGCAGAGTGCGGCGCCCGCAAGCTCTTTTTTGTAGAGGTCTTTGTTGTTCTGATCGGAACAGGTCGCCTTTTTGTCGCCGAACTGCAGCGCACTCTGCAAAGAAGCGAGCGTGTTAAAGCCTTCGGTGGTTACAACGGCTTTTGCGGTAACGGTACCCGGGGTAACGATGCGTCCTTTAAACTCTTTCATTGCTTATTTGCCTCCTTTCGTGATCTGTGCAAGGATCTCTGCGTCGGTGTAGTAACGCGCGGTCGTGTAGGTGCGCAGTTTGTTCGACGAGGTGATAACCGGCATCGATTTGCACAGCGGGTTGTTCATATACATCAGCGGGCAGATATATGAGGTGATAACGCCCGTTGCTTTCAGTCTTGCCGCATACGGCGTTTTCTCAAATTCGCGCAGAACAGCCGGTGCCGCGGTGAATACCGTCGGAATCAGAACTTTCGCGTTGCCGTTTGCTTTGAGCTCAGCCTCGACTTTATCGGTCCAGTCTTTGAGCTGCTGCAGGCTTAAATGCGGACAGCCAACGAAGCAGAGTTTCGGTTTTGCGTCCGGATTCTTCCACATAACCGGGTATTCGCGCTGAACGCGTGCGAGTTCTGCGTCATCGATCACGTAAACTTTTGCATCTTCGGTGATGAGCGCTTCGCCAAGCTCTTTTGCTTCCGGTGTGAGGTTAGCAATGTGGTACAGGCCGACTGCGCCGTTCGATGCGGTTGCTGCGCCGAAGTCTTTGAGATAAGCGCAGGCCTCGTCATTCAGCTCCGTGCCGAGCCATTTTTCCATGCCCATAACGTACGGAACGTCTTCCATAACCTTCATGCCGATTGCAGAGCCGAGGAGCTGCGCTTCCGGTTTGTTTTTGGTTTCAACTTTAACGATCCAGGTCGCTTTGCGGCCTTCATCGGTGAGCAGACCGAAATTCGGAACATAGCCGACGATCGAGCCCATGATGTCCATAATGCCGGAGTTGCGGTTGCAGCGCGCACCGAGAACGGAGTTTGCATATACAACAGCGGAGGACTCCGCCCAGCTTAAAACTTCGCCTTTTACCGGTTTGTTGCCAACCTGATCCATATAGCAGGTGCAGGTGAACGCATCATCGCTCAACAGACCGAGCTCTTTGAGCTGTTTTTCGTAAGCGTCCTGCGTGCTGTACATAAATTTGTTGAACACGAATTTCTGCAGGAAGTTTGCCGGAACGTTTTTATCGAGCGGGCGCGGGTCAACCGAGAATTTCTGTCCGGAAGTTGCACCGGCTTCGATCAGTTTGTCCATCAGTTCGAAAACCGGCGTCATCATTTTAAGACCGAAGGAGGTAACGAGATGGTTATATTTGCTGGTGACCGGTACCATGGATTCGGCGCCGAACGCCTCACCGTACATAACGAGCGTTTTCATGACTTTCGCCATGACTTCGCCCTGTGCACCGTCTAAAATCTGCTGTTGTTTTTCCGTTAACTGCATCATAGAAAACGTCTCCTTTTATCAGAGTTTCATTGCAACATCCCATGCCTGCCAGATGACAGTGCGGAGGTTGCCAACCTTATCGGCGTCGCCGACGATATGTACTTTGCCGCTCTTTTTCGCGATCGGTGCCGGGTTATAACCAACCGAGAGGATCACGCTGTCCGCTTTGATATCGAAGGTTTTGCCCTCTTTATCTTTCAGAACAACGCTGCCATCGCCGATTTCGCTTACGCCGGTCTCAAGGTATACCGGAACGGCATTCGTTTTGAAGAAGTCACGCAGATAGCTCGTATTGGCAAGGCAGATGCCTTTTGCGGTGATAAGGTCATCCTGCATCTCTACGATAGTCGGTTTTTTGCCCTGCAGATAGAGGTCGTATGCGATCTCACAGCCGGTCAGACCGCCGCCGATGATGGTGACGTTTTCACCGACTTCTTTGTTGCCAAGCAGATAGTCAACTGCTTCAATCGCAGTATCCGCGCCTTTGATCGGAATGCGTTTTGCTTTTGCACCGGTTGCAACGATGATCTCATCGGCATCAAGCGCGTTGATATCGGTAACTTCGGTGTTGAGTTTTACTTCGATCGGATATTTTTTCAGTTCGCGGATATACCATGCGATGAGATCACGGTCTTTTTCCTTAAAGGACGGTGCAGCCGCTGCGATGAATACGCCGCCGAGCACGCCGCTCTTTTCGTAAAGCGTAACGCTGTGACCGCGTTTTGCACAGACGAGAGCCGATTCCATACCGCCGATACCGCCGCCGATAACCGCAATTTTCTTCGCTTTTTTCGCCGGTTTGAGGCTGTATTTTTTAGACTGCATCGTCTCCGGGTTCAGCGCGCAGCGAGCAAGACCCATCGTATCGGTGAGATCCTGCGTATTGGCGTGACCTTTGGAAGACGAGAAGTTGAAGCAGCCGCTGTGGCAGCAGATGCACGGTTTGATATCCTCAAGGCGGTCTTCGATCAGCTTCGTGATCCACTGCGGATCAACAAGGAACTGACGTGCTACACCGACTGCGTCAATCATGCCGTCTTCAACTGCTTTTGCACCAACATCCGGCTCCATACGGCCGGCACAAACGACCGGAATATCAACGAACTTTTTGATGTGTGCAACATCGGCAAGGTTACAGTTCTGCGGCATATACATCGGCGGATGTGCCCAGTACCAGGAGTCGTAAGTACCGTTATCGGCGTTGAGCATGTCATAGCCTGCATCCTGCAGGTATTTTGCAGCACGCTCGGATTCCGCCATTGCACGGCCAACCTCAACATAGTCTTCGCCCGGCATTGCGCCTTCGCAGAAGCCTTTGAGTTTGGATTCAACGGAATAACGCAGCGAAACCGGATAATCGGTGCCGCACGCTTCTTTGATTGCTTTTACGATTTCCGCAGCAAAACGGTAGCGGTTTTCAAAGCTGCCGCCGTATTCGTCGGTACGTTTGTTAAAGAATTCGATCGCAAACTGGTCAAGGAGATAACCTTCGTGAACAGCGTGAACCTCGACGCCGTCAACGCCGGCATCGCGGCAGAGTTTTGCCGTTTTTGCAAATGCTTCAATAATCTCGTGGATCTGCTCTTTCGTCATCTCCGGGCACTCGATGTCGTGTGCCCAACGGGATTTCTGCGGGCTCGGACTTGCAAGCTCGTGCGAGGTATCGATAACCGGCTTGATCAGTGCGCGGGTGAATTTGTTTTTATGCAGCGGCGCAACCAGTTCGGTGATTGCCCAGGAACGACCCATACCTGCGGTAAGCTGAATGAACAGTTTGGCACCGGTTTTATGGATTTCGTCCATGAAAACTTTCAGTTCTTCGAACATTTTCGGATTCTGCCAGAGCCATTTGCCCCAGAAGGTATCACGCAGCGGTGCAATGCCCGGGATAATGAGACCAACGTTATTTTTAGCTCTTTCAAGGAAGAGTTTTGCTGCTTCCTTATCAAAATGACAGCCGGTCAGCTCAAACCAGCCAAACAGCGAGGTACCACCCATCGGGCACATGACAATGCGGTTTTTGATTTCCACATTACCGATTTTCCACGGGGTGAATAAGGCTTCGTATTTTGCGTTCATATTCGCCGAAACGCTCCTTTTATGTTGTGATAGCCGGATACATAAATCACGGCATTATATGGTATCAGTATATCGTACGTTCCGCAGAATGTCAACGCAAACTTCGACACTTTATTGTTATTATGTCGTGTTTACGGAAATATTACGCATAAACCATCGCCCTGTTATTGTATTTGGTTTTGCGGAGTGATATAATAAATTCACACTTCCGATTCGTTTTGTCGTGTTTATGAAAAAGGAGGTTCCATGCAGTATATCGTATCGTTTTTAGAAGGCATCATCACATTCATTTCGCCCTGTCTTCTTCCAATGCTTCCGATTTACCTGACGTATTTCGCAGGAGGCGAACGCAGTACCAGAAAAACCGTTTGCGGTGCTCTCGGTTTTGTTCTTGGTTTTACTCTCGTTTTTGTTTCGATGGGTGCGCTTGCCGGAACGGTCGGCAGCTTTTTGACACAGTACCGCACTGCTGTCAATATCGTCTGCGGTCTGGTTGTCATTTTCTTCGGTTTAAACTTCATCGGTGTGTTCAAGCTGAACCTGTTCCGCGGAAGCGCGCAGACCATGCAGCGCAGTACAGTCGGATTTTTCTCTTCTTTACTGTTCGGCATCGTGTTCTCTGTTGGATGGACACCGTGTGTCGGTGCATTTTTAGGTTCTGCACTGATTCTTGCCTCGCAGGAAGGACAGACGATCACCGGAACACTGATGCTTTTGTGCTACTCGCTCGGTCTCGGCATTCCGTTTTTGTTAAGCGCACTGCTGATTGACAGCCTGAAAGGTGCTTTCAACTTCATAAAAAAGCACTACCGCGTTATCAATATCGTCAGCGGCTCGTTGCTGATCGTTGTCGGTATTCTGATGGCAACAGGTCTTTTGAACTCCCTGCTCCATTAACGGAGGGTTATTATGAAAAACAAAGTTATGCTCATCGTGATCGGTGTGCTTCTTGTTGCGGTTATCGCCGGTGCCGGTGTTTTATATTCCCTGCTCGGCGATCAGATTTCGCCGGTGCCGGAACAGTCGGCACAAGGTAGCGAACCGCAAAAAATTGCCGCACCGGAGCTTACGATTTATGATAAAGACGGAAAAGCCGTCTCTTTCTCGGATTTCAGAGGCAAACCGGTTGTTTTAAATTTCTGGGCAAGCTGGTGTCCGCCGTGTAAATCCGAAATGCCGGCTTTTGAAGCAATGTATCAAAAATACGGTAAAGACGTGCATTTTATCATGCTGAACCTCACCGACGGCGCGCAGAAGACGGTCGAATCCGCAAAAGCGTATATCGATTCCACCGAATATACGTTCCCGGTTTACTTCGATTCCGATCTTTCCGGCGCGATCTCCTACGGCATTTCCTCCGTTCCGCAAACATATTTCGTGGATGCGGAAGGCTATCTCGTTGTCCGCACGGCTGGTGCAACAAGTGCTGAGGTTTTGGAAGAGTGCATCGTAATGGCGCAAAACCATGAATAAGAAAGGATAATGACACTATGAAAGCAAAGACAAAGAAAAAACTGAAAATCACAGCCTGTATTCTTGCCGGCATCCTGGTTATCTATGCTGTGCTCGCCATCTGGCCGCGTTCGGCAAATTTCACGCTCGAAAACCCGATGCGTAAAGACAGTGACCGGCCGATCCTGATCGCGCACGGCGGCGGAAACAGAGAATTTCCGGACAATACGCTTGAGGCTTTCTATAATGCGTACAGTGTTGATAACCGTGTTATGATGGAAACCGACGTAAGCATCACCAAAGACGGCGTCGTCATCCTTTCGCATGACACCAGACTCGACCGCAAAACGAATGTTACCGGCGCAATTGCCGATTGGAACTATTCCGACCTGATGGCGCAGAAAGTCGATTTCGGCTACACGAACCCGACGAACGATAACGATGAACTTGACGGCGAGCGCAAACGCTTCCTTGGCCCGGACGGCGAAGAAAAACGCCCGACCGATGTTGTCTATCCGGCAGGTGTTGCCGCACGTGACGAAGAAGTATTTCTCGCAACCCGTTTAGAAGACCTGCTCATCCATTTCCCGGAAAACCGCATCAACGTTGAGATCAAGCAAAGCGGTGAGCTCGGCATGAAAACGCTCAAAGAGGTCGTTCGCCTGCTTGAAAAATACGATGCGTTCGACCGTGTCGTTCTTGCAAGTTTCCACGATGAAATCTACGACGAGTACAAACGGATGCAGGCAGCAAACGAAGTACCGGATGAATTTATGTATTCTCCGGGAACCGGCGGCGCAGCCACTTTCTTCATCCTTCACCTTTTAAAACTCGATCTCTTCTTCGGCGACGGCATGTGCGTTTTCCAGCTGCCGATGGAACAGCTTGGATTTAACCTCGCAACGAGAGACCTCGTTGATACCGCACATGCGCATAACCTTGCCGTACACTACTGGACGATCAATGATGTCGACGATATGGAATACCTCATCGGCATTGGCGCTGACGGCATCATGACCGACTATCCGCATCTCCTGCAGGAAGTATACGAAAACGTATTCGAGTAAATTGACAGCCTTTGCTGTTGCATAAAAGTCAACGAAGGAGTACATACCATGCTTTATCCAAATCCGATCACCGCAGGCAACACCGTTATTGTTGCCGATTCTTCTGCCGATCTGCCGAAAATCACAAAGGTTCCGTTTCGTTCTGCGCCGCTCAAAATTATTACCAAGAACAAAGAGTATATCGATGATCCTGCGCTTAATGTTGCCGAAATGGTAAACGACCTCGCGCGTTATAAAGGAAAATCCTCTACCTCCTGCCCGAATCCGGATGAATGGCTCACCGCTTTCGGCGATGCTGAACACGTTTTCTGTGTTACGATCACTGCAACGCTTTCCGGCAGCTTCAACGCTGCTATGAGCGCCAAAAAAATCTACGAGGAAGAACATCCGGGACGCCGCGTATTCGTTCTGAATTCGCTGAGTGCCGGTCCGGAGTGTGCGCTGTTGGTTGAAAAGATTGAAGAGCTCGTTGCAGCCGGAAAAACGTTTGAAGAGATTTGCGCCGAAACGGTTGCCTATCAGCTGAAAACCGGTCTGGTTTTCATCCTGGAATCTTTGAAAAACCTCGCCAACAATGGCCGTGTCAACCCGCTTGTTGCAAAAGCGGCCGGTCTTCTCGGCATCCGTCTCGTCGGAAAAGCAAGCGACAAAGGTGATCTTGAACCGCTGGATAAAGTTCGCGGCCTCGATAAAGCACTCGAAGCACTGTTTAACCGCATGAAAGAGCTCGGTTCACAGGGTGGAAAAATTCGCATTGCTCACTGCTTTAACGAAGAAGCGGCGCAGAAACTGAAAGCGATGATTCTTCGCGAATTCGAAAAAGCTAAGGTTGAAATCCATAAATGCCACGGCCTTTGCAGCTTCTACGCAGAAAAAGGCGGTATGCTTGTCGGTTTCGAAAAAGCATAAATATCCATACAACATCAAAAATGTCGGACCTTATCGGGTCCGACATTTTTTCGTATATCGCAGTTATAAAACAGAATTGATCGTTTCTTCCCGCGCGATCTCCGACCAGCGGAAAAGACGGCTCGGATCATTACGAACGGTCGAAATATCCTTAAGCAGAAATTCAAGAGCAAGACCGTGTTCTTTTGCCGCCGCAATCGTCCGGCGGAGATCCTTACGCACCGCATCTTCATCAAAAACTGCATCTGCCAAAACGTTCGGATTCGGTTTTGCTGACATAATGTACTGCTTCGGAAGAATCGCCGCAAAATGTTCGCGGTCGTTCCACGGACTGCAGGAAATTTTCCGGATATTCGGCATCTGTGTGATAATGTCCAACCGATCATCCAGACGCTCGCAGCAGCCATAGTATACCGAGCCGAATTTCGAAAGGATCTTCGACATATACGGCACTTCAAATTCCTTGTTGATCTCCGGCGAAACGGAGGTAAACAGCTGAGCCATTGTAAAAGTCCAGCCGTCAAACGTGGTCGGGTGCTCCGGATCGCATTTCTCACTCGGCAGGCTGTCGCTGAACGTATACGAGCAGTGGCACATATTGCTCGTAATATCATAAAGACCAAGCTCGTTGATCTGATCGATTTTGGAAAGGAAGGCGTTTGTATAACGCTCCATAATTGCGTGGATCAGCTCCGGACGGAGCATGAAATCAATATAACAGTTCTCAACGCCTTTCCAGAACGTAATCTGATCCCAAAGTCCCGAATGCAGCATCATTCCCTGCAGTTTTACCGGCGCAATACCGGCAAAAAGCGTCTGTGCTTCTTCGAGCAATCTTTCTTCTTTGCGGCGGTCAAGCGTCAAAATCGGCGTTTTGATCTTTTCCACATCTTCCATTTCCGCGAGTTGATCTTCGAAAAGATGCGACTGAAATCCGCCGCTTTTATCGTGGTCGAGCGCGCGCGTTTCAATGCCGAAGCCCGGATCATCGATCAGGCGCGCCAAACTGATATACGGATTCAGCACCATATCCGCGCGGAGATGCTCCCATTTGTATATTGCACAGCGCAGATCCCATTCAATACTGCGCCAGTACGGATCTTCGATCGTGCAGGTCAGAAATTCCTCCGAGGAAAATTCGCCCCAGCAGATCTGTTCGATCGTAACCATCGGTTTTTGCATAGTGAGCGCGTTCAGTTTACGCCAGAGTTCCCGGTTTTCGTTATTTTGGTCCGAAAGCGCGTATTCCATATAGCATGACGCGAGTTTTCGCAACGTCTCAATATCTTTTGCGGATAACGCCATTATCATCTCTCCTGAAAAAGCTTCTTATTTTCATTATACAGAGCGCGGCATGAATATACAACGTTTTTCTAAAAAAAGCTCCCTTGCTTTTTAGCAAGGGAGCTTTCTGATTTTGAGAGATTATCTCTGGATACGGCCGGAACCGTCGCCGCCAGCCAGTTTTTCAACTTCTGCAACGGTAACCATGTTGTAGTCGCCTTCGATGGAGTGTTTGAGTGCGGAAGCCGCAACTGCAAACTCAACAGCCGCCTGCGTATCTTTACCGCTCAGGATCGAGTAGATCAGGCCGCCGCCGAAGCTGTCGCCGCCGCCAACGCGGTCGATGATGTGCAGGTCGTATTTCTTGGAGAAGCAGTATTCGTCGTTTGCAACGTTATACAGCATTGCGCTCCAGCCGTTGTCAAATGCGGAATGGGACTCACGCAGGGTGATAGCAACCATCTCGAAACCGAATTTATCAGCGAGCTGTTTTGCAACAGATTTATAGCCCTCGTGGTTGAGTTCGCCGGCATAGATGTCGGTAGCTTCTGCTTCGATGCCGAATACGTCTTTTGCGTCCTCTTCGTTGGAGATGCAGACGTCAACATACTGGCACAGATCGGTCATAGCCGCTCTTGCCTGATCGCGGGTCCAGAGTTTGCCGCGATAGTTCAGGTCGCAGGAAATTTTGATGCCGCGTGCTTTTGCAGCTTTACAAGCCTGACGGCAGATCTCAACGAGGTTTTCGCCCAGTGCCGGGGTAATACCGGTAAAGTGGAACCAATCAACGCCTTCAAAGATTGCATCCCAATCGAAATCCTCCGGTTTGGAGAGCTGGATTGCGGAGTAAGCGCGGTCGTAAATGCAGACCGAGCCGCGCTGAGAAGCGCCTTTTTCGTTGAAGTAGATACCAACGCGCTCGCCGCCGCGAACGATTTTCGTGGTGTCAACGCCGTAACGGCGCAGGCTGTTTACTGCTGCCTGACCGATGGAGTGTTTCGGGAGTTTGGTTACAAAAGCTGCATCCATACCGTAGTTTGCGAGAGAAACCGCAACGTTTGCCTCGCCGCCGCCGAAGGTGAATTCAACGTGGTCGCACTGTACGAAGCGCTCGTAGTTATACGGCTGAAGGCGAAGCATCAGTTCGCCAAAGGTTACAATTTTAGCCATGATCGTATTTCCTTTCTGTCGTTTGCTTATTCGCCTTTTGCCGCTTTGCGTGCTTCACGGCAAAGTTCGGTGATTTTATCCCAGTTGCCGGCGTTGATTTCCGCTTTCGGGCAAACCCAGCTGCCGCCAACTGCGTGGATAAACGGTGCATCGATATATTCTTTGATGTTCGCCGTATTAACGCCGCCGGTCGGAAGGAATTTCAGACCAACAAACGGAGCTGCAAGGTTTTTCATTGCATTCAGGCCGCCATAAACGTTAGCCGGGAAGAATTTGACCATTTTCAGGCCGTATTTGAGTGCGATCATGATCTCGGTCGGGGTAACGCAGCCCGGAGCAACCGGAATGTTGTTCTCAACGCAGTAGCTTACAACCTCTTCGCTGAGACCCGGCGATACGATGAATTTTGCACCCATTTCAAGAGCAAGTTTGCACTGCTCAAGGTTGATGATGGTACCTGCACCAACGAGAACATCCGGGCAGTTTTCTGCAACGGCTTTGATTGCTTCCGGAGCACAAGCGGTACGGAAGGTGATCTCCATGGTGTCAATGCCGCCTGCAGCCATAGCTTTAGCGGTCGGAACAGCGTCTTCCGCTTTGTCAAGAACGACAACCGGTACAACGATGGAATTTGCAAGTCTTTCTGATACGGTCATTTGATTTTCCTCCTCTTATACACCGGAGTATGCAGCAAAGCCTGCATCAACCGGAAGAACAACACCGGTGATCGCACTTGCGGAGCGATCATCGCACAGGAACAGCGTTGCGCCGATCAGTTCATCGCTGTCAACAAAGCGATGGGTCGGGGTGCCGTTGAGAATCTTAGCGCTTCTTGCGGTCGGGGTTCCGTCTTCGTTGAACAGAAGTGCTTTATTCTGTGCAGAAACGAGGAAGCCCGGAGCGATCGCATTGCAGCGGATGCCGCTGCCTGCAAAGTGCGTTGCAAGCCACTGGGTGAAGTTCGAGATACCTGCTTTTGCAGCGGAGTATGCCGGAATCTTCGTCAGCGGAATGTAAGCGTTCATCGAAGAGATGTTCAGGATGCAGCCTTTGCCTTTTTCAACCATGTCTTTTGCGAAAGCCTGGGTCGGGAGGAGGGTGCCCTGGAAGTTCAGTTTGAATACGAAGTCAACGCCGGAAGCATCGAGATCGAAGAAGGTTTTGCTGCCTTCTTTTGCTTCGTGCTGATACTCGTTATCGGTGGTAGCGCGCGGATTGTTGCCGCCTGCGCCGTTTACCAGAATGTCAACTTTGCCGAGATCTGCAACAACCTGATCGTGAACAGCGTTGAGTGCCTCGATGTCGAGAACGTTTGCTTTGTAGCCTTCGCAGATATAGCCTTCCGCTTTCAGCTCATCAGCCAGTTTTTTAACTGCATCCTCATTCAGGTCGAGTGCAGCTACTTTTGCGCCGCTCTGTGCGAATGCTTTTGCCATTGCGCCGCAGATCAGGCCGCCTGCGCCGGTTACTACAACAACTTTTCCGGTATAATCAATGTTCAGCGGTAAATTTGCCATGTCCATTTCCTCCATTTATTATTTTCCGGCCTGTTTATCCAACAGGTCCCATGCACCCAGCATATACATAATGCCAAGGGCGCGGTCATACAAACCATAGCCTGGACGAACGTTGCCCGGGCCTTCCGTCCACAGATGACGGCCGTGGTCCGGACGGATATAACCCGCAAAGCCATTCTCATGATAAGCTTTCAGGATGTCCAGGATACCGGTATCGCCGTCACAGTCACGATGCGATGCTTCGGAGAAGTCACCGTTCGGGAAGTGTTTAACGTTACGAATATGGGCAAAAGCGATGCGGTCGCAGTGTTTACGAACGATATCCGCAACATTGTTGTTCGGGTCTGCGTTCAGCGAGCCGGAGCAAAGCGTCAGGCAGTTGTACGGATGGTCAACCATCTTCAGGAAGCGCGCGATATTCTCTTCATTGATGAGCAGGCGCGGCAGACCGAAGATATCCCACGGCGGATCGTCCATGTGGATAGCCATTTTGACGTCGCACTCCTCACAGGTCGGCATAATCGCATCGAGGAAGTATTTGAGGTTTGCCCAAAGTTTCTCGTGATCAACATCAGCATAATCT